>LNEO01000124.1 GCA_001465015.1 Deltaproteobacteria bacterium Ga0077539
CCGTCGAACGTAGGCCCGATGCTGCAGCTCGGAATGGCGGCGTCGGCCTTTCGCGACCGAGTGGTCGGAGACGTGACATCGACTTCGATGCTCAACAACGTGGTGTCCGCAGCGCCGGTCGTGGCGAATGGTCAAACGAACGTAGTCCTCGTTGCCAGGCACTGGAACGCAGGCTTTGCGTACACAGTGCTGCGTGGGGGAGCGTGGTACGATTGGCGATTCTTGCCCACGTGGTCGACTTCGTTTCCCGGCGGCACCATTCCTCACGACCTGAACAATCTCACCGCCAGACAGTTGGCCGACACGAGCGCCCCGATCACCGAGCTGCTCGCCACGGACTCTGCCTTTCGTGTTGTCTACAGTACAGCATCTACAATTGATCCCGCGGCTTCGGGATCGACGGCGTTTTCCGCCTGGCAGATCGTCCCGACGACGCTGACGACAGCGGCTGCATACGTGACCGGCGTGGACTTCGCAGCGGGATATCATGACTATTTTGTAGTCACGACCACCGGACAGGTGCGGTGGGTCTATCGACCTGTCGGAAGCACCACCTTCTCGGGCGTCGCAGCCAGTCTCCCTTCTCCCCGGACGATCACGTCGAAGATCGTAGCGTTTAGCGTCGTACCGGAACGAGCCGAGCTATTTGCCATCGACTCGAATCAAAACCTCGTTCACGCGACGCTCGATGGCAACTTGTGGACTGGCTGGACCAACGTGCCTGGTGGAGCCAACGCGTCGATGCTCGAAGGCGCGCTGGTAGGATCGAACCGAATCGCGCTTGCGGTCGGATGGTTCGGGGGAACGTCGATGTTCCTACTGGATGCGTCGTCGGGCTTCTGGCGTGCGGTCGCTGTCGAGTCCGGGGGGCCATCAGCGGTTGCCATCAACTCTGTGGCTCCGCTGAGCGCACGGGTTTCGACGATTGACGCTGCGACAGGAGTTCGACGAACACGTCGAGTCTCTTGGGTTTCGAGCGCCTTGACCGTCGGAACTTCGTATCAATGGTCGGCTGCGACGGCCACAGGCGGCATCGTCGCGAGTCCCTGGCAGAATTCGCTCGGGCTCGCGTTCGGCGTCGATGTGTCCGGACGTGCAGTGTATCGAGTGCTGGATCACTACTTCCCGGTTGAATGACCGATCTCGTTCGAAGGCATCGAGCCAAGGAGTTCGCCATGAAATCGATTTCGAAAGTGCTCGTGTTGACGCTGTCTGGAAGCCTGTTTCAGTGCGGTTCAACGCCGCTTGCCTGTGTGTGTCAGGTGTTTCGTGTCGTTTCGAACGACAACGGATCTCCCATTGTTGGAGCGACGCTGCGAGTGATTACTCCCGAGGCTCCTCCGCAGTATTCGTGGCAGGCAGGAGCGCCTGGCGAGTATGGCGCGGCGCACTTCTTTTGCCATCCCCGGCCAATGGAGTTCGAAGTGAGCCACCCTCGCTATCGCACGCGGCGGATCTCGCACACTCCTCCCTTCGAAGTTCTCGGTGCTAGTTCAGCACTATGTAGCACCCCCCGGCCGCCGGTGATCAACATCACGCTCGAGTCACTCTGAGCAACGTTGCCGCCCGCTGCGCCCGTCGCACGCGGCGCTCGATGCAGAGACAGTTAAAATCGAATAACTCGCGTCAAACGCGGCGCGTCAAGGCGTCGGTCTGCGCGGTGATTTCCTGTTCATTCGCTCGATTGCCACCAAATCACTTCGCACGCGAGACGTGCGCCCGGTCGTTGAATCTGTGTGGCGCCTTGCTGCATCCTCCGGCGCACCGATGCTTCGACGCGACGACACGCCGGCGGCTCCCAAGGGCGCCGAGAAGAAGAAGCTCACCGCGAGCGAGCGCGCGGTGTTCGACGAGGCCCTCGCGCGCGGCGAGGCCGCCCGCAAGTCCGCCGAGAGCGGCCTCGTGGAGCTCGGGCAGTGGCTCTTTGCGCAGGTGTTTGGCGGCGATTCGTCGGCGGTGATCGACAGCCGCGACGACAACGCCCTGTGGGCGGCGCTCGTCGAGGCGGCGGATGGTCCTCGACTTCGCCTGACGCCGGCGCTCTTGGAGTCTGCGTTGCTCTGCGCCGTGTACGACAAGCGATTGAACAGCGACGGGTGGCGAGCGATCGACTTCACGCGCAAGGCGATGCTCTTGCGACTGCGGGACGAGAAGCTGATGCGCAGCGCGGCGCAGCACCTGCTCGCGACCAACCTCTCGATCGCTTCGACCGGCGAGTACGTGCGA
The DNA here is from genome assembly GCA_001465015.1 of Deltaproteobacteria bacterium Ga0077539. Classification (GTDB taxonomy): domain Bacteria; phylum Myxococcota_A; class Polyangia; order Polyangiales. The sequence goes on from LNEO01000124.1 coordinate 2,227, forward strand.
GAGCTGCTTCGAGCGAACGGCGAAGAGATTCAAACTCGCGTCACGCTGCGACGGGTGGGAACGCAGGTCGCGCGACTCACCGACCGCCTCGTCGGCGAGGAGTTCAACGACAGGCTGGACGAAGTGATCGCCGACGCGGACGACGACGAGCGCCGCGCCGCCCTCGCGCAGGTCGAACGGGCGCAGGACGCGCTCGGAGCGCTGAAGAAGAAGCTCAGCGGACGAGCGCCCCGCAAGACTCCCCGCAAGAAGCCCAAGCGACGGCGGTAGCCTCGGGCTCGATCGGTGACGCGGCCGTCGCTCCCCCGCGCTCGGCTCCTTGACTCGCTTCGGCACCAACCACATCCTCCCGCTCCTTGGCCCTCTTCGGGTCAACTGGAGGTCCCCCATGCGTGCGTCGAACACAGCTCCGAGCCGTCCTTCGCGCCCCGTGACCTCCGTCGCGCCGTAGCAGAACTTCGCACACACAATCAATCCGTGTGCGTGTTCTCTGCGCTTCGGGAGCGGTCACGTCGGCCGATGGACTCGTATGTCCGCTGGCACTGTGACCCAAAGGCCCGAAGCCACCCATGAGCAATCGTAAACTCGAGCGAGACCGGCGAGACGCCGTGTCTCGATCTGCATTCGTTGATTCGTCGGAAGATTCAGAGTCCACCCATCGCTCGTCCGCAGGCCATCGTGGCGTGCGTCTCGAGCGGACCGTCGAGCGAGAACTCCGCGCGATGGTCAACGATGACCTGCGCGATCCTGTCGCGCGCCGAGCGCTCGTCCTTCGGGTAGAGCTCTCGGTCGACTATCGCAACGCGCGCGTGTACTTCACGCACCCGCGCGAGGGCGCGCCGTTCTCCCGCGACGAGGGGCGGGTCGTGACGAGCGCGCTCGAGCGCTGCGCGCCGTTTCTTCGCGCGGGGCTGGCGGAGGCGTTGGCGATGGACCGCGTTCCGCTCTTGCGCTTCGTGTACGAGAGCGAGCCTCCGCTGTCGTGGCTCGACGAAGAGATCGGCGGTGATTCATGCGACTGATCACTGCTGACTCTCACGCGCCCGTCCACCTGTTCAGCACCGTCGCGACAGAGGACACGCTGCGACAGCTTCGCGCGATCGCACGGCAGCCCTACGTCGTGGGCTTCGTCGCCGCGATGGCCGACGCGCACCTCTCCTCGGGCGTCGCCGTCGGAACGGTCTTCGCCACCAAACGCTCGCTCGTCCCCGACGCGCTCGGCGACGACCTCGGCTGCGGCGTTCGCGCGTCGCGCACCAACCTCGACGCGTCCGCGCTCGATCAACGCTCGCTCGAGCGCGTCTTGTCCGCGCTCTCTCGGGAGATCCCGACGGGGGACCGCGGACGCGCCGCGCATCGAAGCGATTCTTCGCCGACAGACCCGCGGTTCGCCGATCACCCAGGGCTCTCGACCCGCGAGCTCGAACGGCGCTGGCCCACGCTCGTCGCTCGCCACCTCGGGACCCTGGGAGGAGGAAACCACTTCATCGAGCTCGCTCGCGCGCCCGATGACTCCCTGTGGCTCCTCGTCCACTCGGGCTCCCGCGGCGTGGGCGGCGCCATCGCCGAGCACCACCAGCGGGCAGCGAAAGCGACGGGAGGGCGAGCCCTCTCGGCGCTCGAGCTCGAGAGCCCGTCGGGAGCCGCGTTCTTCTCGGACCTCGCGATCGCGCAGCGCTTCGCAGGGGACAACCGCGCGGCGCTCGCCGAGATCACGCTTCGCTGCGTCTCGAGCGCGCTCGACAGAACAGCACACGAAATCGAGTCCTTCGACGTCCCGCACAACACCGTGTCCCTCGAAGCGCACGGCGCGAGCACGCTGCTCGTGCACCGAAAGGGCGCTGTTCGCGCGGACGTCGGCGATCGCGTGGTGATCCCTGGATCGATGGCGACCGCGACGTACGTCGCAGAAGGGCTCGGACACGATCCCTCGTGGCGCTCGTGCTCGCACGGCGCGGGGCGCGTGATGAGCCGCCGCGAGGCGCGCGAGCGCGTTCGGCCCGAAGCCCTGTGCGCGAAGATGGGCAGGGTCGTCTTCGACCGGCGGCGGGCCCGAGACCTCGTAGAAGAAGCGCCGCAGGTCTACCGAGACATCCGCGAAGTGCTCGACGAGCAGCGAGCGCTCGTGCGCCCCACGCTGCGGCTCGAGCCCTTGCTGTCCTTCAAGGGCTGAACAGGTTGCCAAATCCGCGCGCTGTCCAATGACGTACACCGCTCGGTAACCGAAGCTCTATCGCGATGCCCGTCCCGCCGATCGTTCACAGCCGAACCGATGACTACATCATCGGGTCGTGGCGCTCGCTGCTCGTCACCCGCTGGACGAGCAAGGTCACCCTCGCGGGACTGGAGCAGTCGTTTGTCTCGGGACGATCGATCCACAAGGCAAATCCCGGCAACTACTGCACCTTCACCATCGCGCCGGTCTCCGGCGGCTTGCCCGATGAGGCCACGCGACGACGCTCGGCGGCGATGATGAAAGAGCTCGGCCCCGTGACCAAGATCGGCGCGGTCTTGCTCTACGGAGACGGATTTCTCGCGGGCGCTGCGCGGGCGGCGCTCACGACGATCCAACAGCTCTCGGGCATGCGCGGCTACGTGCGCTTCGTGCGCGACGAGCGCGAGGCGGCCGAGCTCTTTCGCGACGCGATTTCGGGCTCGACCGTCGAGGACGTGCAGCGCCTCTTCGACGCGACGCGCTGACGACGACGCCCGCGCTCCTCGGGTTCTTCTCGCGCTGCCCAGGGAAGAACCTGTTCTTCGTGGGGGGGCGGGCTCTAGACATAGGCGCCGAAAACTCCACGACACAAACAGCGACTTGGAGTTGCAAATCGAGCGACGAAACGACGGTTGACATCGAGCCGCGCGGCGGCCCCCAC
>LNEO01000125.1 GCA_001465015.1 Deltaproteobacteria bacterium Ga0077539
TGATTCTGTGGCCATTGCTCTGCAATGGCTGCACTTCGCTCGATTCGTGTGTGTCGATGGTCGAGTTGGCTTCGCTTCGCCCTTGCAGAGCAAGGGCCATCACGATACACGCATGCTGCTTTCGCCTGCATTTTCCCAATGCGAAGCCGCCGCCCCTGCCGTTCCAGGCGGGGGCGGGGCGCGCGGCAGCGCGGGGGGGGGCTTCAGCACTGCGCCTACCGTCGTTCTGCCCACTCGGGGCGCGCGGCAGCGCGGGTGGGGGCTTCAGCACTGCGCCCACTGTCGTTCTGCTCATTGGGCGCGCGGCAGCGCGGGTGGGGGCTTCAGCTCTGCGCCCACTGTCGTTCTGCTCATTCGGCGCGGCAGCGCGGGTGGGGGCTTCAGCTCTGCGCCCACTGTCGTTCTGCTCATTCGGCGCGCTGCGCGGGTGGGGGCTGCCTCGCGGCTCTGTGCCGACCGTGGCCGTCGTGCCGGTCGTGTCTGCACGGACGCGCGCGTCGCACCTCGGCCGACGGCGCAAATCGAACAACGCGCCTCGCGCGGCGTCAGCGACCGAGACCGTGCGCCGCGGCGATTTCTTTGTTCTTTGCTTCGGACCGCTGCAGCGCGGGGCGCGCGCCGAGCCGCTCGGCGTAGCGAACAAACGCCTCGCGCGGCTCGACCATCTTGAACGCGAGCATGTACCGCAGCGTCCCGCCGAAGATCGCGTCCACCATCGTGAACCGATCGCCGAGGATGAAGTCACCGTGGCTCACCGCGTGCTCCATGGCCGCGAGCATCGCGTCGTAGTCGCCCCAGCCTGCTTGTCCGGACTTGAAGCTCCACCCCGCGGCTTTGGCCATGGACCCTGGCTCGATCACGGACGGCGCGAACAACGACCAGCGCAGGTACGTCCCGCGCGCCGGGTCATCGAGGGCGGGCGCGAGCTTGCCGGGCGAGTAGCGGTCCGCGAGGTACAAGCCGATCGCCGCGACCTCGGTCACGACCACGTCTCCGTCGGTCAGGATCGGGAGCTTGCCCATCGGGTTGAGCGCCAGGATCTCCGGCTGCTTCTGCGCGCCGGTCATCATGTCGACGAAGCGCAGGTCGTACGGGACGCCGAGCTCTTCGAGCATCCAGACGACCGTGGCCGCGCGCGAATAGGGGTGGTGATACAGCGTGATGGTCACGGGCAGAGCGCTCCTTCAGAGGTTTAGGGGCGGCGGTTGTACGCCGCGCGCGCTCGCAGAGAACACCACAGCGTCGACCGAAGCCAGAAGTGACAGAACGCGATGACCGATCGTCGGTCGAGTGAGCGGCGCTGCCACAGACGCGCCGACGTTGGGTCTACGCGGTCCCGCTGCCAACCGTAGGGAGCGTCTGCGCTATCGGCGCTGCATCGTGCGCTTGCCCACGATGACGTCCACGAGCTGCCCCACCCGCTTGAACACGCTCTCTTGCACGTACGGAACGCCGTGCTTCTCGCACACCGCCTTCACCTTCGGCGCGAGCTTCTGATACTGCCGCGGCGGCAGGTCGGGAAACAGATGGTGCTCGATCTGATAGTTCAGAAACCCGTGGAGAAAGTCGTTGACGTCGCCGCCGGTTCGGAAGTTCACCGAGCTCAGGATCTGCCGAAGGTAGTACTCGCCGCGTCCGCGCCCCTGCGTATCGAAGCGATAGAGATCGTCCCCTGCGTGGTTGGTCGCGATGATCACGAACGTATGGAGGTTGGTCATCGCCTCGGCCGCGAGCGAGTTGGCGAGGACGCTCGCTGACGCCCACGGTCCCAACGCGAGAAACGCCGCAGGAATCACCACGAACCGAACGCCGCCGTACGGCGCGATGCAGCGCCGCAAGAACTCCCGTCCCTCCGCGGTAAACGGGTTGAAGACGCTGCGGTACGACTCGGTTCCACGCGCGTCGTGCGTGCTCGGATCGGAGGGCGGCTTGTCCTTGGACGCCCGTCGCCTCTCCGATCGCTTCACGATCTGAAAGGTGTTGGGCGCGTAGTAGCTCCACTTCCAGGTGAGCGCGTAGAAGGCGACCGCGGCGTACTTGGCCGCCATGGGAATGGGGCTGTTGCGCAGGCTGCGCACGTTCTCTTCGACGAGGTCCGGGTCGGCCAGCTCGCTCGTCCGAAAGTGATGCAGGATGTTGTGCTCGTAGTCCCACGCCTCGGGCAAGAGCCAGTCGAACCAGTCGGCGAGCCTGCGCTTTCCCTTCGCGAAGCCTCGGGACGTCTCGTGGTCCGCAACGCCCTCGATGCGGTCCATCGCCTTGTGCATCGTGTGGTGCGCGACGATCGTCCAGCGCGCCATCGAGCCGGTGGAGATCAACGCCGCCGACAACACGTTGGGAGCGATCCACGCCGTCGCGTAGCCCGCCGCGGTGCACGCGGTGCCCCAGCGCGCGAGCTTGCGAAGGTGCGCGTGGTCCTCGGGCGACATGTCTCGCTCGACCTCCGCGCGAAGGGCGTCGATGTCCCGCGCAAACGCCTGGCGATCGACGGTCGCGTACGGGTCGTCAGCGTAGCGGGCCTTGCGTTCAACAACGTGGGGGTCGCTCGTCATCGATAATGGCGGGCGACGCTACCAGCATCGAGGCCCTCTTGCCCGATCCGCGCGTGATTCTCGAAACGCCGCGCGAGAATCTCAGATAAATTCCAGCATCCGAGAGACCAACAGGGCTGTTGGCGAAAAATTCGGCCGTTTTTCCGCCCCAAAGTCCGTCGAGAGGCGGCCCAAGTGCTGGAGCGCTGCAATTTTGGCGGGATACTCGGTCGCGATCGTCCGTCCTCGCGAAGCTAAATCCGCGCTGGCGGGGTCCCACGCGATCGCTCGGAGGGTCGCAACCCACGTACACTGCGCGCCGTCGCTCGGGGTCGATGCGGTCACCGAGCGCTTCAGTCTCGGTTCGCGCCACGCGAGTCGCAGGAAAGGTCGTCGTCGATGATCGATCAGTTGTTCTCGATGTTCTCTTCGTCGCGCCAGGGGCAGGGCGCGCTGCAGCAGCTCATGGGTCAGGGCTACTCGCAACAGCAAGCGAGCGGAATGCTCCAAGCCGCCTTTCCCGCCGCGGCGCAGGCGATGGCCAAGGCGGGCCCTGGCTTTCTCTCGGGTGGAGGCGGGACTCCAGGCGCGCAAGGCGCGCAAGGCCAAGGCCTCGGCGGCGCGCTGATGAACATCGGCGGCAGCAACTACGCGCAGAACTTCATCGCCGGCGCGATGTCGAGCCTGCTGCGCGGCGAGGGGTTGATGGGCGCCGCGACCGACGGGCTCCAGGGCGTCGTCGGCGGCCACGTCGCGAGCGTGATCGCGACGCGCTTCGGGCTGCCGAGCCGCGTCGCAGGGGCGGTCGGCGCCGTCATGACGCCGTGGATGATCGACTTTTTGTGGGAGAAAATGCGCGGCGGATCCACGGGCGGCGGGTTCAACCTCGACTCGCTCTTCAGCGGCAGCGGCGCCAGCGCGCCTGCTGGACTCGACGCGGGCTCGGGCTTCGGCAGCGGATTCTCGCCGCCCACCTCCGGCGGTTGGGTCATCCCCGGCGCTGCCAAAGGTGACGCAGGCAACAAGGCCTCGGCCGGCGCGTACAGCCCCACCTACGGCGGCTACGCGCCCGCGCCGATGGGCGCAGTGTTCAACAAAGACATCAAGAAGTCTGTGAAGTGAGCGAGGGATTCGACATGCATCACGACCATCACCACGGCCACCACCACGCGCATCACTTCTCGGTCTTCTCGGGGCCGAGCAACCCGTGGGAGGCCGCGTGGGCCTCGCTCACGCGGGCGGCCTTCGCGCTCGACACCGTGTCCGACGACGAGGCGCTGCAGCCCATCGAGCGCGCCGTCAGCACCGCCCTGCGCGAGTGGAGCGAGCTCGAGAGCCGCCGCGTTCAACTTCGCACAGCGGCCCTCGCCGTCGCGGCGCGCATCCGCGTGGCGGACGCAGCGCTCGACCACCGCATCGAGAGCATCGCCAACGTCGTGATCGCCAGCCACGGCGGACGCGATGGAGAGCAGTACAAGAAGCTCTTTCCCGCTGCGCACGAGGGCGTCGTCGCGCTGGGACTGGACGCCGAGGTGCCCGCGGCCACGATGATCCTCTCGGAGCTCGAGCGCACACAAAATCTACCGTCGGACCTCGCCGAAGAGCTCGAGCCGCTTCGCACTGCGCTTCAGGTGAGCAACCGCGCGCTGCTCGAGCGCGGCGACGTGTACGCGTTGCTCGGATCGCTGCAGGCCCGCGTCGAAGCGTGGCTCGACAGCGCGCGGGTCCTTCACGATCACGTCGCGAGCGAGCTCGGCATCCTCGCCAAGACCCGCGGGCTTCCCTCGCGGTGGATCGAGGCGCTCTCGGGAGGGTGAGCGACCGCGGCCGGTCGAGACCGCGCTCCAGTCGAGAAGAAGGCTACCGAGCTTTCGGGGGAGTGACGACGCGCACCCCCGCGAGGCCAGATGGTCCCATCGGGTGGGCGCCGCGGTAGGTTCGATACGCCTCCAGCGCTCTGCGAAGAAGGGTGCGGGTGGTGCGTGCACACAGGCATCTTGGCCTGTGCAGAGACCGCTTGGTGTTCTTGCTAGAGACCTGCAGGCGTTGCAACGCTTTGACGGCGGAGGGGCGAGCGAGCCGTCAGAACGAGAGCACGCGGCCGTAGACGCGATCACCAGCCATGCCGTTGCTGAGCATGGGGCGGTGGTAGACGAAGATGAACTGCGAGGGGGTGTCGAGGTTCATCGCCAACGACAGCGAGGACTCGTTGCTCGTCGACGGAGCGAGGTCACCGGACCATCCTGTGTCGGGGTTGTTGCCGAGCGAGTCGATGCGGCGAGCGAAGGCCTCGATGGTTCCGCCGCTCACCCTTTCCCACGCGAACAACACGGGGACGTTTTGTCCCAACGCGCCCACGGGATTGCGCTCGGTCGCCGTGGTCGCGGCGAGATCGAGGTCAAGCTCCGGCGTGAGCACATCGAAGCGCCTCGCGCGGATGTCCCAGTCGGTCGCAGCGCGATACTCCGACCAAGCGACCCAAACTTTCAAGCCGCTCTCGTCGGAGACCGCGGTCGTCGGCGTGCGCTCGTCTGCCGCGGTCGTGGCCACCGCCGTGCACGGAAACGACGTCGCGCCCCAGCGGCAGTAGTGCACGTCGTGGTTGTCCCAACTGATGAAGCGCTCGTAGGCCAGCGCGCATCGATGCGAGACGCCGCCGAGACGCAGAGGTTCGATGCTCGACGCGATCGTGAACTCTGCACCGGGGGTCGATAGGGCAGGCATGAGCCGCCCCATGATCTGCATGGCCTGGTTGCCACGCTCGAACACGACGTACACGAGGGCCCCGCTCGCGCAGAGCTTCGGTCGTCCTTCGCGCTCGATCGTGCCCGCGACGAGCTGCTCGGCCGAGCTCGAAGTGTGTGGGAAGTTGGCGTCGAACCACCGCACGTACACGTTTTCTTCCAGCGTGCTCGAGCCGGGCGTGGTGTCGTGGTGCCTCTCCCACGTCACGTGAAAGCGTCCGAGGGTGCCGAGGATCGACGGGTTTCGTTCGGCGTTGGTCGTGCCGGCGATGGTGGGAAGCTCGTCCATGAAAGCGCCGGTGCTCGTGAAGCGCGCGCCGAGGATGTCGTAGCCCGCGGAAGGGTTGCGATAGTCCTCCCAGACCACGGCGTAGATGCCGCTCGAAAACGCAGTCGCAGGGGTGTGGTGGACGCTCTCGGACACCTGCGCGATGGTGAGCAAGCCGGAGGCCGGTGAAGCATCGGGATTGATCAACGTGCCGCGGATGTCGGCTTCGAGCGTCGAGTCGGGCACCACCAACCAAGAGACAAGAAACGACGTGCTGGCGAACGAGACGGCTGGCGAGTAGTTGTCGAGCGTCCCTCCGGCGGAGCCGACGATCGGCAGCTCGGTGCCGACGAATGCAGGAAGCGCAGCGTCGCTGATTCGCTGCGAGCTGATGTGCGAGCGAGGATGTATCCCATCGTTGTTGTCTTGCCAAACAACGAGGAACAGCCCGCCGCCATACGCGACTTCAGGAAACTCGACGCGCGCATTGAGGCGATTCTGTATGAGCAGTCCCGTCGACGCTCCGTTGAGCGCCACAGGATTCGTGGGTGCAGTGTCGATCCCGGTACCGTAGATGTCGACGCTGATCGAGCTATTCCGCGTGTCGTGCCACGCGACGAAGCAACGCTTCGCGCCGTTGCACGCCACGCTCGGAGCGTGCTGATTGTACGACGCATTGGACGCGACGAACACGCTGCCCGAAGTGGCTCCCGTGATTGGGTCGAGCATTCGTCCGTGCACGTCGATCGTGAACCCGGTGTCGTACTGCTCCCACACGACGATCGTGCGAAAGCCGTCGAAGGCCGTCGCAGAGTAGAGGGAGTGTTGCCCCGGAGCGTTTGTGATCGATCCCACCGCCTCCAACGAATTGGTCGGGGTGATGCTTCTCGCGACAACATTGTAGAAGCCGGACACAACGTCGTACTTCGTCCATGACAGCGCCACGTGAGTCCCGTTCGAGGCGACGCTCGGTAGTCCGTCGAAGGCTCCCGCTGGCGTCAGCAAGAACTCCGCGGAGGTTGGAACGCCCATCGCTGAGACTCGACGGCCGTACACCTGCGCGGTGCCTGTGCGCCAATCCTCCCAGGCGACGAAGTAGTGATCCCCGACGGCGGTAACCGTGGGCGCGACCTGATCGCCCGTCGCGTCGGTGATGCGGATTCCTCCTGTGTCGACGACCTCGCCCGTGGACTTCACGCGCGCAGCCCAGACGTCGAACGTCGTGTGGTCCCGGAAGTCCTGCCACACCACGAGGTGCTCTGCGCCTAGCCCCGCGCTCCTCGGCGAATACTGGTTGTCGCCCGCTGGCCCCGACACCGCTGTTCGATCGATCCCGAACTCGGGGCCGATCGTCGGATCGAGCACCGCAGGCCAGCGCGTCGAGGTGAGCGTCTCGTCGCTCACTTCGAGCACCACTTCGCCTGCCTCCCATCGAGCTGGCACCGCGGTACGTCGACCGTTGGCGTCGACCCACACAGCCTGGCTGTAGCGCAGCCCGACCGTGGTGGCCGTCGTGCCGAAGTGCAGCCCTTGTGCAGTGGTCGCGGTCAGCGCCGCGCCGCTCACAGTGACACGGAGCGTGAGCGCGCCTTTGCCCGCTGGTCGCTGATCGAAGTGCCACGACTGCTCGATTCCCTCGGCGCGGTTGTCGAGGTGTTCGACGGCGATCCCTCGATCGATGAGCAACTCGCCGCGATCGTTGATTCGTGTGCTTCGCGCTGCGACCGGAAGCGAGACGCCTCCATGCGAGATCGCGTGCGTGTCGATCGTGACCGCGGCCCCCGAGAGAGCAGGAGAATGCTCGCGCGTACGACGAGGGAGGCCGTGCTCGTCTTCTCGTTCGGCGCGGCTGCCCCGACGAGGATGGTGGTAGGGCGTGACCGTCACGCTACCGGAACGCGATACGTCGGCGATGTAGCTGCCGTGGGAGCCTCGAAAGCCGGTCGGACTCTCGCGATAGCCGAAGTGCACGCGCCGCATCACCTCGGCGAGCTGCACGGGCAGCGCTGTTTGTTCTTCGCGGGGACCTGCTGCGGGAGGCCTCGTGGATGGTGTGCTCGGAGATGGTGTACCGCAGCTCCACGCGCTCGCGCTCATGGTGAGCACAAACGCCGTGAGCCACGGGCAATCTTGGACGAACTTCACTCTGGTGACCTTTCTTCCGCGTGAGTCTGGCCCCCGCTTTCGAACGATCGACACGAACACGGCGGGCGCCCCCCACGACAACGACAGGCACGTGACAAGACGTAACAGCACGGGACCTCCGACGCCCTTTGTGTCGCGGTGCGCTATCGTTCGACGAGCGATGCACGCCTCTCGCGACAACAAACCGTGGATCATCGGGAGGTGTGTGCTCGCGTCGAGCGCGCTGCTCGTTGGTTGCCGTGGCGGCGAATGCACGAGCGGCGATCGCTGCGCGGACGCGATGCAATCGTCGCCCGATGCGAGCGCGATGGACGTCGTGGACGAGCCGTTGCTCGACGCGCCCAGTGATCGGCCGACGTGCGAAGCGGGCCTCGATCGATGCGGCACACGATGCACGAGCCTCGCGAGCGACCCGCAGCACTGCGGGGCGTGCGGCTCCCGTTGCCCGAGCGATCAACAGTGCATCGAGGGACGGTGCGCTTGTCGCGCGAGCGAGTTCTTCTGCAACGACCGCTGCACGCCGCGCAACAACAGCGACCCGAGCCACTGCGGCGAGTGCGGCCGACGCTGCGAGATCGGATGCAGCGCAGGACAGTGCCTACGCGTGCTCGAAGTCGCGCACGGGCTCGAAGGTGCGTGCGCGAGGCTGAGTGATGACTCCGTGCGGTGCTGGGGAAACAACCGCCTCGGCGGCGTCGGCGATGGGACGTTCGTTCCGAGGCTCACGCCCATCGACATCCCAGCGCTGCGAGGGGCGCGAAATCTCTTGGCGAGGACAGCGGTGTTTCGCGCCGTGCTCCCACAGGTCGGAATGGTCGGGTGGGGGGTGGGTTACTGGACTTTCGGAGACGGGATTCTCCGTGCCAATGCTGCAAGCCCGACAGCACTTCCGGCGCTACACGGAACGCGATTGTCCGTCCCTTCGTTCGACTGCTGGGGTGGGGTCTGGCCCGACGGATCGGTGCGTCTCTGGTCGAATGATCGATGTAGTATCGACCTTGCCGGGGGGGTCTATCGCACGCCGACAGTGTTTCCCGGCCTCGACGCGACCACCAAGCTCGTGGTTCACGACAACGGAGGGTGCGCCATCGATGCGGGTGGTGTTGTTCGCTGTTGGGGCGATCCGATCAACGTGACAAACTACGCCGTCGAGACGCGCGTACCCCAGGGGGTGGGCTTGTCGCGAGACGTCGACAGTAACGCCACCGGAACGTGCGTGGTGCAAAGGGATGGAACTGTGCGCTGCTGGGGATTCTTCGGTCGTCAGGGCACCATGGATCCGACGTTGGTTGGCAGGCTTCCTGCGATGCGATCGATCTCGCTCATGTACGACAACGCGTGCGCGGTCTCGACGACCGATGAATTGTGGTGTTGGGGAGAGAATCGCTTCGGGCAGTTGGGTAACGGCACGACGGTGCGCAGCGACGAACCCGTGCGCGTCGCGATCGGCCCCGTGCAATCCATTGCGACTTCGCCCCACGGCATCTGCGCGATCCTGCGGGACGGGATGCTCCGTTGCTGGGGGCACAATCGAGGCTCCATCGGTGACGGCACGATGGAGGATCGTTCGGTCCCCACTGCGCCGCGCTGGCGATGAGGGACGAGCAGCAGCCGCTGGGTGTCGGGGAAGCGCCGAGCACGACTTGTCGGCGTGCCCTCCGTGACCGGCTTCGTCGAAACGCCACAAATCGAGTCGATCTAAACCACGACCGCGACGGCCGTCGTAGTTTTCTCGATCCGCGGTCTTGGTTCGACTTGATTTCGACCGCGCTGATCCGCTCGGGCATCTCCGATGCCCGTCGCGGGCGCGGTATACTCTCGCGCTGTAGCGATCTCTTCGGGTCACGCGCGCCGTAGCCCCACGCTGCCTGTTGCGCGGTCCGACCCGTGGAAGTAGATGCACCCAATGACGTTCGACCCCACGCTGTGGACCGAGGTCCCCGGCTTCGACTTCACTGACATCACGTATCACCGCGCGAAGGACACGGGCTGCGTTCGCATCGCGTTCAACCGGCCCGAGGTGCGCAACGCGTTTCGACCGAAGACCGTGGACGAGCTGTACAACGCGCTCGATCACGCCCGAGAGTCGAGCGACGTCGGCGTCGTCCTGCTCACGGGCAACGGACCGGCGCCCAAAGACGGCGTGTGGGCCTTTTGCTCGGGCGGCGATCAGCGCATCCGCGGCAAGGACGGCTACCAGTACGAAGGCGAGGGACCGGTCACCGCCGCGGACAAAGCGAAGCTCGGACGGCTGCACATCCTCGAGTGCCAGCGGCTCATTCGCTTCATGCCCAAGGTCGTCATCGCCCTGGTCAACGGCTGGGCCGCGGGCGGCGGGCACAGCCTCCACGTCGTGTGCGACATGACCCTCGCCAGCAAAGAGCACGGGAAGTTCAAGCAGACCGACGCGGACGTCGCGAGCTTCGACGGCGGCTACGGAAGCGCGTACCTCGCGCGCATGGTGGGCCAGAAGCGCGCGAGGGAGATCTTCTTTCTCGGCGACGAGTACTCCGCGCAAGAGGCGTTCGACATGGGCGCGGTCAACGCCGTGGTGCCGCACGCCGAGCTCGAGACGCGCGGCCTCGAGTGGGCTCGCAAGATCATGGGCAAGAGCCCCACCGCGATCCGCATGCTCAAGTACGCGTTCAACCTGTGCGACGACGGGCTCGTCGGACAGCAGCTCTTCGCGGGAGAGGCCACGAGACTCGCCTACGCCACGGACGAAGCCAAAGAGGGCCGCGACTCGTTTCTCGAGAAGCGACCCAAGGATTGGGCGCGGTTTCCCTGGTATTATTGAGTCGATACGGAGGGATTGCTGACAGCGCGCTTCGCCGTCGCCGTCCCCCAACGCTGCCGGCCATCTGGGCAATCAACTTCGATCCCGAAAAATCCTCCCCCAACCGGCCGGTGCGTTGCACAATATCGCCACCGTGTCCGAAGCACCGTCCCTCGAAGCGCTGATCGGGAGCACCGTCGGCGAGAAGTACGAGCTGCGTCGCCTCCTCGGCGTCGGCGGGATGGGCGCGGTCTACGAGGCGCTCAACCGCTGGACGGGCCGCAAAGTCGCGCTGAAGCTCATGCTCCAGTCGCACGCGCAGCACCCCGAGCAGGTCGAGCGCTTTCTCAGAGAGGCGCGGGCGGCCTCGAAGATCCAGCACGCCAGCATCGTGCAGGTGCTCGACGTCGGTCGGCAGCCGGACGGCAGCTTCTTTCTCATCCAAGAGCTGCTCGAAGGAAAACCGCTCAAGACCCTGCTCGATCTGTGCGTGCAGCTCTCGCCGAAGGACGCTCGCTCGCTGCTCTTGCCGGTGCTCGAGGGCCTCGCAGAAGCGCACGAAAACGGCGTAGTTCACAGGGATCTCAAGCCCGACAACCTCTTTGTGGTCGAGCGCGTGGGCGCAGCGCAGCAGGTCAAGGTCATCGATTTCGGCATCGCGAAGCTCACCGAACACGACGGCGAGTCGCTCTCGGTCACCCGCACCGGAACCGCGATCGGAACGCCCCTCTACATGTCCCCCGAGCAAGCCCGCGGCGAACGCTCGGTCGGGGCGCAGACGGACGTCTGGTCCATGGGCATCGTGCTCTTCGAGTGCCTCACGGGACGCTGCCCTTTCTTGGGTGAGTCGTACAACGAGGTCCTCGCGAAGATCCTGACGCAGAGAGCCCCCAGGCTCGATCGCCTCGCGCCGGGCATGCCCTCGGGCGTCTGTGACGTCGTCGCGAAGGCCCTCGAGCCCGGCCGTCAGGACCGATTCGCGAACATGAAGGCCTTCGCCGAGGCAGTTCGCGATTGCAGTGATTTTGCGGTCGATCGTGTGTTCACGGCGGTCTCGTCAGTCGACCCGCGGAGCCGATCGGCCGCCGAAGGATTCGACTCCGGCGCGCTTCACAACGACGCGACGATCGACGCGCGCGCCCCCAGAAGCAACAGCCGCCCCAGCGGGTCCGCGCCGACCGAGAGCGTCTCGAGCCCGACGCCCTCGACGGCAGCGCTCGTCGAGCCGGCCGCTACGCGCGATGCCGCCGTCGCTGGCGGCGAGACGGCGCCCGCGACACCCAGCGAGAGCGTTGCGGCGGAGGCCAAGCCCCCCCGCGCGCCGGTCGTGGCGGCCACGATGAGCGGCATGGTCGTCCAAGCCGAGCCAGCTCGACGCAGGCTGTCGAGCCAACGCGCGGTGATCGCCGGAGCGCTGTCGCTCTTCGTCGTTGTCGGAGCAGGCGCGCTCGTCGGGCGCGGGCGCTCGAGCGCAGGAGCGACGGTGGGACCGCAGCTCACGACGCAGTCGACGCCGCAGAACAGCGGCCCGCGCGAAGCTCAGCGCGGCGCGCAGCCGGCGATCACGATGCCGTTTTCTGCAGCCATCAGCGTCGACCCTCCCAACGCGACGATCGAGATCGACGGCCGCGTCGTCGGGATGGGCGCGTTCGCCGGCAATTTTCTTGCTGATGGAACGGCGCACACCCTTCGCGTGAGAGCCGACGGCTATCAACCCATGGTGATCGAGTTTCGCGACGCTCCGCCGCCGCCACGCGTGGCGTTGGTTCGCGTCGCCGGCGTCGCTCGGCCCAACACCGCGCGGCCTCGCGGCATCGGCGCAGCGCCCGCACAACGGGCGACCACGAACACCTCCGCGCAACAAACTTCTACCCAGGGGACTGCCCGCGGTCCCATGCAGCGAGCCTACGAGTGACCGGCGCGGGTCCGTCACGAGCAGCGCGCACCCTGGCGCAGCTCAGCCTCGCCCTCTCTTTGCAGGTCCTGTCGTCCGTCGGTCAGGCGCAGCCTGCGCAGCCGAGCGCCGCGGTGCTCGCAGAGGCCCGCGCGCTCTTCGATCGGGGCATCGCCGCGGCAGACGGCCCGCGTTAGCTTCGCGCGGGATCGTCGGCTGGTCGTGCGAATGTTTCTCTCGGCCGAGTGCGTGGGCGCGCGCCAGGCCGAGTGCGAAGCGATGGGCCAGACCTGCGGCGAAGGCGGCCTCTGCATCCCCGTCGACCGACCGACGCTCGAAGAGTACGGAACGTCCGGGACGAGCAGCGACGGCGGGGCGGACGCGAGCGCCGCGGACGTGGTCGTCAGCAGCGGGACGTGCACCGCCCCCATGCCCCCAACGATGACGGCTGGGCCCGCTGCACCGCGCCTCGTCTGGCCGCCAGTGGGCAGCACTCCGACCACGAAGAACCCGACGATCAAGTGGCAGTTTCCGATGGGAACGGTCGCGGCTCGCATCGAGTTCTGCCAAGACCGCGCGTGCACTCGCGTGATCGCAGCGCTCGACTCGAGCGCGACCGAGGGACGCCTGCCGTGCGAGCTGCCGTCGGGCGCGGTGTTCTTTCGCGCGCGGGCGCTCGTTTCACCGGGCGTGGTCGGAATGGACACGAGCCCGACGTGGCAGATGCGCATCCCCGCGCAGGTGAACAACCCGATGACCGTCGCGGACACCGCGCACGGATGCGACACGGATTTCGACGGCGACGGCCTCGCGGACATCGTGATCGTGCAGCGAACGGGCGGCGTCACGCGGCTCGATCTGTACCGCGGTCGGCTCGGGATGGTCCCCGCTTTCGATCGAACGATCCCGATGACGAACACGTATACGTCCGTCGCCGCAGCGGGCGACGTCAACGGTGACGGCTTCGTCGACCTCGTGATCGCCAACGGCACAAGCATGGGATTCGTGCACTTTGGCGCGGCGACCAACCCGCTCATGGGCAGCGCAAGGCTCACTCTACCGCCGACCGCCGCTGCACTCGCAGGTGTCGGCGACGTCGACGGAGACGGCTACGCAGATGTGCTCGTCGGAGTGCCAAGCTCGATGACCAGCGTCGGACAAGCGTATTTGTTCTATGGCACGATGGCGCCCGCGACTCTGACGGGCGTCATGGTGGCGCAAGGGACAGCATCGCTCGAACAGCTCGGCTCTTCCGTTGGCGGCGGCGGCGACATCAACGGCGATCGCGTGAGCGATTTCGTGATCGGCGCGCCCTTCGGCGAGCCCGCAGGTCTCCCACAAAATCAAGGACAAGCGCAGTCGTTTGCAGGCGCGACGTCGCGCACGCACAGGACTCTTGGCATCGTGACGGGAGCGAGCCGCAACGCGCACCTGGGTCGCGGCGTCGCGCTCGGCGGCGACAGCGACGGGGACGGTCGCGCGGACCTCATCGCTTCCGCGCCCGAGTTCGAGGTCTCGATGCTCCCGATGAGCAGCACGATCGGGCAAGTGCTCTTTCAGCGAAGCAGCGGTGCGGCGCTGACGACCGCTCCGAGCGCGCTGCTGACAGGAAGCACGACGGCCGTCATTCGCTCGAACGTGGCGCACATCGGCGACAGCGACGGCGACGGCTTCGGTGACGCGCTGTTGCTCGGCCCCGCGACCAACGGAGGAGGCACGCTCGGCCTGCAGCTCGTTCGCGGCGCATCGATGCGCGCGTCGTTCGTGCTCGCGACGGCCTCGGGCGTCGGCGACGAAGCGCCGACCGACTTCATGGGCGCGATCGGCGACTGCGACGGGGATGGTCGCTCTGACGCGGTCGCGGTGTTTCGATCTGCATCGATGATGACCGATCGCCTGGTGCTCGTGCGCTTTCGCGGCGCAACGCCGGTCACCGACACGATCGTGACGACGCCGATGGGGACGACGTTGGAGAAGTTCGCCCGTTGGTACTGACGCGGCGGCGCTGACGCATCGCGACAAGCGCGCTTCGTGAGCGCTCGAACCGTTCGCTGCGGTATGGTGCGCGCCGCGATGGGCACCAACGTTCACGACACTATTCTGGGCGCGATCGGCCGAACCCCGCTCGTTCGGTTGAACCGCATCACCAAGGGCATCCGCGCGACGGTGTGGGCGAAGGTCGAGACCTTCAACCCCGGCAACAGCATCAAGGACCGCATGGCCTTGAAGATGGTCGAGGAAGCCGAGAAAAAGGGGCTGCTGAAGCCCGGCGGCACGATCATCGAAGGCACCAGCGGCAACACGGGCATGGGCCTCGCGATCGCCGCCATCGTGAAGGGCTACAAGTGCATCTTCACGACGACGGACAAGCAGTCCAAAGAGAAGGTCGACGCGCTCAGGGCGTTCGGCGCCGACGTGATCGTCTGCCCGACGGACGTCGACCCCGAAGATCCTCGGTCGTACTACTCGGTCAGCTCGCGGCTCGAGCGCGAGACGCCCAACTCGTGGAAGGCCAACCAGTACGACAACCCCTCGAACTCGCAGGCGCACTACGAGAGCACGGGCCCCGAGCTGTGGGAGCAGACCGACGGCAAGATCGATCACCTCGTGGTGGGAGTCGGCACCGGCGGAACGATCTGCGGCACCGGCAAGTTCTTGAAAGAGAAGAAGCCCTCGATGAAGGTCTGGGGCATCGACACGTATGGGTCGGTATTCAAGAAGTACAAAGAGACGGGGATCTTCGACAAAGGGCAGATCTACCCGTACGTGACCGAGGGCATCGGCGAGGATTTTCTCCCGCAAAACGTGGACATGTCCGTGATCGATCACTTCGAGAAGGTGACCGACCGTGACGCCGCGATGTGGACGCGAGAGATCGTCCGGCAAGAGGGAATCTGGGTGGGCAACTCTGCGGGCTCGGCGATCGCCGGGCTCATGCAGCTCAAAGAGCGCTTCAAGGACGGCGAGCACGTCGTCGTGATCTTTCACGACCACGGCACGCGCTACCTCGGCAAGATGTTCAACCCCGACTGGATGCGCAGCATGGGCTACGTCGACACCGACGGACAGACCGCGCGCTCGTTGGTGAAGAACAAGAAGGTCACGGCGGTCGTCGGCGTCGAAGAGACCGAGTCCGTCGCGCAGGCCGTCCTCCGCATGCGAGAGAACGATTTCTCGCAGATCCCCGTGCTGCGCTCGGGGCGCATCGTGGGCTCGCTGAGCGAGGCGCACGTGTACGCCAAAATGATCGACGACCCCAAGATCCGCGAGCAGCCCGTGCGCGCGATCATGCAGCGCCCCTTTCGCTACGTCGACATCGAGACGCCCGTGAAGCTCCTCGCCGGAATGATCTCTGCCGAGAGCCCCGCGGTTCTCGTGCGAGACTTTCCCGCGGACGAGACCTTCATCCTGACGGGCTACGACGTGCTCGCGGCGCTCTGAAGAGCGCGAGCTGCGGCGCGGGCACGGTCGCCCCGCTCACCCTTTGCCAGCGTCGCTCGCGAGACCCAACGCCACCAGCACTTCGCGCGCTGCGCGGTCGCCGCTGGCGTATGCGCCGTGCACGGTCGCCGCGTGCGCCGCGTCCGTCGCCTCGCCCGCGAAGAACAGCGCCCGCCCCACGGGGGCCGCGAGCGCGTCACGATCGCGCGAGGTCGCGCCGGGAGCGAGGCACGAGTGCGTCCCGAGCGAAAACGGTTCGCTCGACCACGACGTGCGCACGATCGCCTCGGGCTCGACGTACACCCCGGGAAACAACCGCCTCACCACGCGCTCGAGCTCGCCCGCCACCGCGCGCTCGGCGCCGCGCTCGACCTCGATCGCCTGCGCGCCGCGGACCATGGCGCACAAGATCGGCCCTCGCCCGTAGCTCGCGAGATCCACCAGCTCGACCCAGCGACCGCGGGACTCGAGTGGCAGCACTCGCCCGATCCACTCTTCGCGCGGCTCCCAGAAGGCGCTCGGAAACTTCATGAACACCTTGGCGACCGCGCTGCTCTTGACCCGCGCGAGCGCGGCTCGCTTACCTTCTGGTAAGCCCGGCGAGAACACCATCTCGCCGCGGGACAGCACGCCCACAGGAACGGTGATCACCGCCGCCCTCGCCCGCACCGCGCGGCGCGCCCCCTCGACGCGCACGCTCGTCGGGCTGTGATCGACCCTTTGGACCACGAACGATCGCTCGATCTCGAGGCCCTCTGCGAGCCGTTCGACCAGCGTGGAGAGCCCCTGCATCACGCGACCATCGTTGCCTCGAGCCGGCGGTTCGTCATCGAAGCGCGCGAGCGAGAGATCGTCGATCGAGGCTCCGCGGCGACGCTCGATCTCTGCGGCGGCGGCCCAGGCGAGCCCCTCGCGGTCTGGCTCTCGCTCGGTCCTTCGGGCGACGAGCTCGCGCACGAGCTCGCCTACCGATCGGTCAGCGCCCTCGGGCAGCGCGGCCCGCGCTCGGTCGATGTGCTCTCGCAGCGCCTGTCGCCACCTTCGCTCGCGCGTCACGCTCACGTGACGCCCGTCGCCCGTGAGCAATCGATAGGAGCCGTCCGTGGGTCTCACGTCGACGCCCCAGGCGCGCGCTCGGATAGCCAGCGGATGAAAAGCTGTGTCGAACAGCCAGTCGGCGCCGAGCTCGATCGTCGTGTCCATTGATCGAACGCTGTGCACGCGGCCTCCCAGCCGATCGCGCGCCTCGACGACGAGCACTGACACACCCGCGGCCTTCAGCGCCTCGGCCGCGCGCAGCCCCGCGACGCCCGCGCCCACCACTACGACGTCGACGCTTCGCTCGTCGAGCGCGCGCGCGGCGTCTCGACGCTCAGCGAGCGGTCCGCCGTCTAGTCGCTCGCGAGAGGTCGACGACGGGTCCTCGATCCGAAGACGACCGCAGCGAGCGAGCCCCGACGCAGCGAGGCCGAGCACAGAGAGCGCACTTCGTCGATGCAACGGTGAGTGCTTATCTCAACGCCACGAGCGCGAGCAAAGATTCCGCTCGACCCACGGTCAGCGAC
Source organism: Deltaproteobacteria bacterium Ga0077539 (assembly GCA_001465015.1). GTDB lineage: Bacteria > Myxococcota_A > Polyangia > Polyangiales. Next base: position 17,365 of record LNEO01000125.1, read on the forward strand.
CGATCGCCGATCGCAGCTTCGAGAGCGCGCTCGCCACCGCCTCGCGCCCCTTGTGAACGCCGATGCAGCCGCGATGCACGGACTTTCCGTGCAGGATCAGCTCTTCGAGGGTCGCGCTGGACTCGAGCGCGAGCAGCGGAGACCAATCGGTGAGCGCGTCGCAGTGGTTGATCGCGAGCGAGCGCAGCGCAGGGAGGCTCGCGACCGCGCGGATGTCGACGAGCGCGCCGTCACTGGTGCAGCCAGAGCGGCTCGAGCGTGGGGTGCCCTTCGAGCGGCTCGAGCGTGGGGTGCCCTTCGAGCGGCTCGAGCGTGGGGGAGCATCGGCCGATAGCGCTCGGGCTCTGCTTCGATCACCCGCCCCAGCGCTTGCAGCATGCAGAGCAGGACGTCGTCCGGCGACAGCACGAGCGGCCTGTGCTCGTCGTACGCGAGGTGCACCGCGGCGACGAGCCCGTGCAACGCCACGAGGCGCTCTTCGATCGAAACGGCCAGAAGCTCATCCCCCGAGAGTTTACGACACCCGGCCGAGCCTCGCCCACACGCGCCCCAGCGCCCGCTCGATCGCCATCGGATCCTCCGCTGGGACCGCGTGCCCGACGCCCTCGAGGAGATCCAGCTCCGCGCCTGGGATCTTCTCCGCGATTCTCCGCGAGTTCACCGGCGGAACGAGGATGTCCTCGCGCCCGGCCACCACCACCGTGGGCGCCGTGATCGAGTGCAGCTTCGCGCCGGTCGAGTGCAGCGCGATCGCCCCGAGCTGCAGATAGAAAGACCGAGGATCCTGCGGGTCCTGCGCAAACGCGTCGGGCCAGCGCGAAAACAGCTCTTCGAAGCGGCCGCGCTTGGCCGGCGGCAACAGCAGCCGCGCCGCGAGCTCTCCGCCCTTGCGCCCCTTGTTGAACGGCAGCCGCGCGAGCAGCTGCAGCGCCGTCGGTCCCGGCAACCTACCGAGCGGTAAGCCAGGGGTCGTCGCGAGCAGGACCAGCCCCTCGACCCGCGCGCGGTGACGGATCGCGACGTGCTGCGAGATCATTCCGCCCATCGAGATGCCCACGACCGTGGCGCGATCGCAGCCCGCGTCGTCGAGCACGGCGCGGACGTCGTCGGCCATTTGCGTCATCGAAAACGGCCCCGAAGGCCGCTCGGTGCGCCCCGTCCCGCGGTTGTCGAGCACGATCGCGCGCGCGCCGAAGCGCTCGGTCATCTTCTCGGGCGTGTCGAACCAGAACCGGCCGCTCAGGCTCAGCCCCTGCACGAACACGAGCCACGGCCCGCGGTCACCTACCACTCGGTAATGAATCCCCAGCCCGTCCGTCGATCGCGCGATGGCCATGGGTCACCTCAGCAGACACGCGGGCGCTTGCCCGATGTTTCGCAGGCAACACTCGGCGAGCGCGCTCGTCTGGGTCGAGCACGTGCCCGTCACGAACTCCGCCCGACCGCTCGAATTGCACACGGTGTTCCCGTTGGTGCAGTCGCGAAACGCGCGCAGCTCTGTCGCGCACGGCCCCGTGGCGCCGTTGATCCGCGACTGCGTGTCGCGGCAGCGCGTCACCGCGACGCTGTCTGGCTCCGGATCGTTGGGACACCGCCTCGAGCAGGGATCGGGCGCGCACGCTCCGAGCCAGACCGCCAGCCACAGAAACGAAACCCGACGCGCTCGATTCATGTCTCCGAGGGACGTTAGCGCAAACCTTTGGCGCTGTGCGTCACGAATCGCCCGCGCCTTCGGACCAACGCTCGAAGCCGGGCAGCGGCTCGTAGCTCTCGTCGTCGCCGTCGCCCTCGAGCATCGCGCGCTCTTCGTCGCTCGCCACGAAGTCTTCGGGATCTCCGAGGTCGTCCCACTCCGCGAGCAGGCCGTCGAAGGGCCCCGGCGGGTCTTCGTCCTCCTCGTCCCACGACCACTCGGGGAGCGTACCTACCGATTGGTAGGTCTTCCATTCTTCTGCGTGCTCGCGCTCGATGAGGGCGCGCACCGAGGCGAGGGTCTTGCGTTCGATGGGCTTTCCGTCGGTGGACGAGCGGGGCCGCTCGCGGAGGTCTCGCCGGGGATAGACCGTAAACTCGACTGCGAACACCCTCGTCACATGAATATGTGTGTACTCGCGAAACTCCCCGCCCTTTCGGATGCACACCCGCTCGGTCTCGAAGGGCCAGCCCATCTGCTTCGCGCGCAGCTCGGGCCCGTCGGGCTCGTCTGTGAAGAGCTGGACGTCGATGTCGCTCCCTCGGCGGATGTGCCCCGTCGACACCGAGCCGATGAGCCTCGGCTCGAAGGCCCCCATCGCCTCCATCGCCTCCATCGCGACGATCCGCATCGCGCACAAGACGCGCCTGCGCGAGGGCCCCTCGGAGAGCTCGGCCATCGCGAGCAGCGCGTCGCGGATCTCGCCGTTGGACGGAAGCTCCGACGGGCGAAAGCGCGCCTCTTTCGCGCCCCGCCGGCCGAGCACCCGCTTGGCCGCGATGCGCTTGGCCGTGAAGTACTGCTTGACGCCCTCTTCGTACATGACCCGCGCGGCCTCGGCGCACACCGCCGCGCGCACTCCTCCGAATCGATCGATTCCCATGGGAGACCTACACCTCTCGCGCGAGCGCGCGACGTAGCCTGGCCAGCGCGCCGCCGATGCGCTTTCCGCGACGGTCGACGCCATAGATGCTCTTGTGCACGACCTGCTGGGTGATCCCCAGGCGTCGCGCGACCTCGGACTGCGAGAGCCCCTCGAAGAAGTGCAGCTCGACCGCCTCGCGCTGCCTCGCCGTGAGCGCGCGCTGCACCGCGTCCCGCACGCGATCGCCGGTGAAGCCGAAGGCGCTCAGCGATCGGACAAAGGAGGCGCCGTCGCGAGCGCGGTCATCTTGGTCCCGACCGTCGTCGAGCTCGTCGAGCCTGTCATCGTCGAAGAGAGAGTTTGCTGCACGCATGGCCTCCTTTCAGTGTTCGTCGCGCGCGTCGAGCGCTGCGAGATCGTTGATTTCGTGGGCGTCTGGGTCGAGCGACTCCAGCACGTTGACGCCGCGCCCCTCGCGGAGCGCTTCTTCGAGCAAGGTGTCCACGGCCCACTCGGGGCCGCGGACGCGAGCGGCGGTAGCGACGCAATCGTTGTAGCAGACCGAGGCGCGCGTCGCCCGCGAAGCGCCGTCGAGCCCGGGACGGCTCGCGCAACAAGTCCAGGTGGTGCTCGACCAGCCACACCACATCCGCGCGCACCAGCCCCTCGAGCAGCGACGCGCCTTCGACGTCGTGCGTCGGGCCGTCGATCGCCTTTCCGACGTCGTGAAGAAGGGCGGCCGCGAGCAGGCGCACGTCGCGGGTGTCCTCGAGCGCGCGCTCGAACACCTGCAACGAGTGAAACATCGCGTCGCCTTCGGGATGAAACGTTGGAGACTGCTGAATTCCCGAAAGACCCTGGAGAAGCGAGAGGAGTTCGTTTCGCATTCGTTTCACGCG
>LNEO01000126.1 GCA_001465015.1 Deltaproteobacteria bacterium Ga0077539
CGCTCGCGCGCGGCAGCGCGGGTGGGGGCTTCAGCACTGCGCCCACTGCCGTTTCACTCGCTCGCGCGCGGCAGCGCGGGTGGGGGCTTTAGCTCTGCGTCCACCGTCGTTCTGCCCACTCGGGACGCGCGGCAGCGCGGGTGGGGGCTGCGTAGCAGCTCTGCGCCGACCGCGTTCCACGAGGATTTCCCCTCAGACAACTTGGGTAACGATGAGCCTCTATGCTCGCGACCGCTCGCTCGACCTCGGGCCTCGCCCGCCGCTTCCGTCCGCGCGCGTTCCGCTGTACCTACGGCACCATGAACATCCTTCGTTCGATCACCCTCGCGTCGCTCGCGCTCTGCGCGGGCGCCTGCGGTACGCCCAGCAACAACACGCCCGACGCCAGCGACATGGACACGGGCATCGCCAACGCCGATAGCGCGACGGTTGCCAACGACGCAGCAGACGTCACACTGGACAGCAGATCGAGCCCCGACGCCACCGTCACCGACACCGGAATCGCGACGGACTCGGGAACGCCCACGGACAGCGCGAGCGGCGATGCGTGCGCTGTTCCTCCGGGCGCTGCGCCCATGTTGATGGGCCCCAACCAGTGCTCGACGCTCGACTTCGGGCAGCCCGCGGTCACGCCGACGGACGTTTCGATGGCGATCACCTTTCGCGGCGGAGCGATTCCGCCGGGAATCTACGACGCCGTCGGGTACTCGCGCACCGCGGGCTCGCTGATGGCGTCCTACCGCGCGACGCTCGTCGTCGGCGCGGACCTTCGCTACACCGAGGTCCGTCAGCTCACGACCAATCCGATGAACCCCGGCCCCGTCACGCGTCGATCGGGCACCCTCATGCCCACGGGAAACATGCTCAACCGCACCGTCACGTGCGACGGCGGCGACGCGGGCACGGACACGATGACCGGCCCGTACTCCATCGAAAACCGCTGCGACAGCGTGCTTCTGCACTTCGGAACAACGAACCTCTGGTTCACCTACCGCCGCCGTCCTTGATCCACCGCGCGATCGTCGAGGCGACGCGCGTCCGCTGCGTGAAGACCAGATAGTGATCCTCGCCCGCGAACACCTCGCGCTGCACGACAGCGCCGCGCGACGAGAGCGCGTCCGCAGCGCGATGGATGTAGTCGAGCGGGAGTCTATCGTCCTGGGTTCCGTGCAAGACCAGCATCGGAGCGCCCCGCCAGCTCGCAGGCCAGTCGCGGGCGTCGATGACCGAGCGCTCGATCACCGAAGAGAGCCACACGACCGAGCGATACCGGCGCTCGCTCGAGGCGATGATCCGCGTCGCGGCGCGACCGCCGTTCGAGAGGCACACGAGGTGAATCTGCGCGGGGTCCACCCACGGCTGCGACGCGAGCCACGCCCGAGCGCGCTCGACTGCGTCGAGGCCAGCGGGGGCGTTCCAGTGGCCGAAGCCGAAGGAAGGCTGCGCGAGGGCCCAGCGCTCTGCGCGAGCGATCGCGAGAAAGACCGAGAAGTACCCCTTCCAGCTCCCGGCTGAGCCGTGAAGAAACAAGATCGCCGGTCGTCGCTCGCCGCGCTCGTGCGCGGGCTCGAAGACGAACACCCGCCCCGAGTCGCGGTCGAAGATCGCGTCCCCCATCGCGCTCGGCAGCGCGCTCAACGTTGGATCGCCGTCGACCTCGTCGTACACCGCGTTGGTCGCGACCCTCAGCCGCGCCGCGCTCGCTCGCGTCATCAGCGCGTCCGCCATCGGAACCAACACCGTCGCCAACGCGAGCTGATCTCGCTCGGGAACAACGTTGGTCGGAGCAAACCGCCACGGTCGTGCCCCAAGCGGCCCGACGAGCACGAGCCGCGTCGAAGCGCTCGGGTCGCTCTCGATCTTCGGCGCCCGCACGAGCAAGAGGACTCCAGCGACGAGCGCGAGTACGAGCGAAGCGATGGCTGCGCGCCGCTTCGAGGCAAGAGCCAGTCCGATCGCGACGACGACAGAGAGAGAGAACAGCGCAGCGGCGCGACCTTCGAGGGTGCGAGCGACGAAGAGCAGCGCGCACGAGACCGCGACGACCGGAGCGCTCATCGCGATCCACGCAACGAGCGGCGCGCGAGGAAGCACAGCGCGCGACGAGCCGGCCCCGTCCTCCCCGCCGCTCACGGGAGACGTTCGCTCCATCGCTGGCGGATCCGCTCGTAGAGCTCCGCGGTGGCCCTCGCGTCCGCGATCGCGCGTTGCACAGGCGGATCGCCGCACCGATCACTGCTCGAACGGACGCGCAAGAGGTTCACAGAATCCAGCAGGTGATGGAAAGTTGGTGTTGGGCCCACAAGCCAACTTGTCGATGTTGCGCGATGGACTTCGCGCTAACGTACGTTACATCATTCGACGAGAGGATGGTCGCCACGATGACGATGCCAACCGGTATCGAGACCAAACGCCGTAAAGTCAGCGAAGAGCAGCTCGCGCTCACGCTGATGCTCGGGCTACGAGAGCAAGGTTTCACCGAGCTCGACAACACACACAGCAAGTTGCACGTAGCATTTGGCAACGTGTGCAAGAGCAAATCGGCGCTGGTCAAAGGGGTGTTGGGGTTTGTCCCGGTCGAACACCGGCTGTTCGGCGTGTACTCCGCCGTCGACGACGCGCTCGAAGAAGGTCGACGCGATGGCGTTCTCGAAGTCTCTCCGCGAGAGCGACAGCGAATCAGGTTCGCGCTGACCGAGCAAACCGCGCGTGCTCTGCGATCCGTATTGTGGACAGGAGACAGCGAGAAGCTCGACGAACTCACGGACAGCTTCATCGACGCCTACAAACGGTTCGTCGCGAACGAGCGCTGAGAATCGACGAGCCAATCGCGATCGATCGACGACAGGGGGACTCGCGCCGTGAAGACGATCTGGAAGACGTTGAAGCTCGAGACTCCAGCGTTTTGTGAAGCGATCGACGCATTCGTACGCGAGCGGCTACCGGAAAAACCTATCAAATACGAGCGGACCAAGTCACTGCACGACCCGGTGTGGGGCACGATTCGCCTGCGGTCCGAAGAGCTCTCTCTGATCGACACGGCGTTGTTTCAGCGCCTGCGCCGCCTGAGGCAGCTCACGTTCGCCGATCGCGTCTACCCAGGGGCGGTTCACACTCGCTTCGAGCACTCGATTGGCTGCGTCCACACGATGCAGTCGCTGATCGACGCGATTCGACGACAGAAGCCCGAGGCCCTCGGCCGGCCCGAAGACCAGATCGACCAACGGATGCGCATCGCCGCGCTCGTCCACGACATTGGCCAATGTGCACTGGGTGAGGCAGGTGTCGCACTCATTCGAGAAGAGTTCATCGACGAGCGTCACACGCTGGGCAGCCTCGCGAAGTACATGGCCGAGCACATCCAAAAAGAGCCATCGGTCGGAGCACTCCTCTCCGCTGCGATCGTCGCGAGCTCGAGCTTCGCAGCGTTTCTCACGAGGATGAATCTGCCAGAGGATTGGAGCGACTGGATCGCCACCCTGTTGATGGGGGGCCATAGGCGCCGAAAACTCCACGGCATAACAAGCGAGTTGGAGTTGCAAATCGAGCGACGAAACGACGTTTGTCACCAAGCCGCGCGGCGGCCCCC
>LNEO01000127.1 GCA_001465015.1 Deltaproteobacteria bacterium Ga0077539
CCGGCGGCGCACATCCCGCACGATAGCGTTCCGCCGCACCCGTTCGGAATACTCCCGCACGTCGCGCCCAGGTTCGCGCACGTCCGAGGAACGCACGCATCACTACCCGCTTCCAGCGGCGTGATATTGACTCCTCCGCACCCCAGCATCGCCAACAGCGGAACCACAGTCCAAAGTCTCATCTCGACCTCCGTTCTGCGCTCCCAGTTGGCGCGCGGACGATCTCGCGGCTCATCAATCGCTCGGCGCCGTGTCGATCGCGAACGCCGCGAACAACACAGCGTCGAGCACGAGCGCTCCTTGCGTCGCGATGATTCGCTCTCCGACCCGGACGTTCAACGGACCACCGAGCGTCGTCGCGGTCGCGTCGACGCCGATCACGAACTGCCCGAACAAACGCACACCCATGCGCGTCCACAGCTCGAACTTCGGTCCCAGATAGTGGTCCTCCCGTCCCGCAAATCCGAGGCGCGCGTTGCCGCGGGCCCCGATCCAGCCGAGGCCCAACCCCGCGCCGGACGAGAGGTGCAGCCGCGACGCGCGTGGTGTCGCGACGACGCCTCCGCGCACGCCGCCATAGCCGTTCTGAAGCTCGACAACGCCCTCGATGAGGTCCAAGCGCGCAGGAGCCAGCGAAAGTCCGCCAACCACCGAGACTCGGAGCCATCGTGCGATCGACAGGTCGATCGACGCCATTCCGCGAGGCTGAATCGCAACATCTCCCCATGTTCCCACGATGCCACCGCCGAACGCGCCGCCCACCAACGCCGAGCGAGCTGTGTCTGTCTGTATCGGCCGTTGCACGATCGTCACCGCTTGCCCGCGAGGAAGCGCGCGCTCCACCACCGCCCGAACAGCTGGCGTCGGCGCGATCACTGGCGCGGACGGAGCTCTGGACGCGAGCTCCATCAGGCTCGCTTGCAACAGCTCGACCGCGCTCACCGCGACGGTCCTCGCGTCTGCGCGCTCGTCGAGCGGCAACGAGCGAACGACGAGCTTCCTCGTCACGCGGTCAACGATCCAGATCGCTCGCCGTGCGCCGCGCTGTCGCAGGGCGACGATCGCGCCGACGTCCAAGGTCACGTTCTCGGGGTCGATCTCGTCGAGCGCGATGTCGTCACGCACAATCGGCCGCAGCCCCGCGGCGCGAAGCTCGAACTCGAGCGCCGCGGTCTCCGCCGACGAGCGGTCGCCGACGATGACGACGTCCGTCGCGTCGCCGAGCGCCGCTCGCGCGGCAAAGAACACGCCCAACGCCCAGCGCGACCAGCGCGCGTGCATCAACGACTGTCCCCCAAAATGGCGCGCGCGCGCCAGGCGCTCGGCCCCTCGGGGTGCAGGCGCAAATAGTCGCGCGCGAGCTGCTGAGTGCGCGTCGCACCACGCTCGTCGAGTCGAGTGTACTCCGCGAGCAGCCGCGCCCTCGCAGACTCGGCGAAGGGGCCGCTCGGCTGCTCGATCAGATAGCGCTCGAACATCGCTCGCGCCTGGTCGGGTTGGTGCAGTTGATCCGCGAGCAAGCGTCCTTCGAGAAATCGACTCGCCCCCGCTTGAGCGCTGCGCCCGAAGCGCGCGCGAACCTCGGCCCACGCGGCGCGAGCCTGTTCGGACTGCCCTTGCGCTCTCGCGATGTCCGCGAGCAGCATGAGGGCCTCGGGGTCGCCCACAGAAATCGACCGCCCGAATCCGTCTGACTGCGCGCGCGAAAGAGCCTCGCGCGTGCGCCCCGCGCGCAGCATCGTGATCCACGCCGCAGAGCTCGAAGCGGGACGAGGGACAGTGATCACGTCGGCGGTCGTCGCTGCGTCGTTGCCAGTCGAGCGAGCGTCCGCGCTCGCGTCGTGGCCGAGCGCTGGTTCTGTCGCGCTGCGCAGCGGCCCGTCCCACTGGACGCGTTGCTCGCCGACCGCGGCCCGCACGAACTCTCCAGCGCGCATGAGCTGATCGAGCCCAGCAGGACCTCGCACGCGCACCGCTCCCTCTGCGAGCCTCAACCAAAACTCGCGCCGATCTGGATCCCAGGCGCACTCGAATCGGGTGCCCACGACGACGACGGTGAAGGGGCCGGCCTCGACCTCCCATCGGGTGTCGTCGTGATGAACCACCGAGAACGCCGCCTCGCCGCGCTCGATCTGGACTCTGATCCGGTGATCAGACTCCGGTAGAATGGTCGCGCGAGCGCGGCTGACGTTCACCGTCGAGCCGTCGGGCAAACGAACGACGCCTTCGTTCGCTCGCAGGGCGACCGCGACGTTCGGTGTCGTTTTGAAGTGAAGGGCCTTCAGCGCGACGACTGGCAAGAGCACGACGAGGATGACCGCGGCAGCGAGCCAGGCTCGTGGGCGAAGCGGCGCTCGGCGCGCAGCGGGAGTGCCGAAGAGGCGCGCTCGCGCTGCGGCCACGTCGCGCGCCGCGCGGTCAGGGTCGTCTCTCACTTGCTCGACATCGTGTTTGAGCGTCCCGAGCGGGTTCATCGCGCGCCCTCCATCGTAGCTGCAAATTGGGCGAGAGTCGGGTCTTTGCGGCTGAGGGCGACGAAGCGCGCGCGCGCGCGGTCGAGCTTCCGCTTGACGGTGGCGAGCGAAACGCCGACCGCCTCGGCGACCTCCGTGAGCTCGAGCTCCTCGATCCACCGGAGGCAGAGCGGAACTCGCTCGTCTTCGGGCATCGCGTCGAGCACTCGATACACGGCCGCAACGCGGTCGGCGGCCTCCGATCCTTCGCTGTGCTGTTCGGGCTCTGGCATGTCTTCCGGCGCAAAGAACGAGAGCCATTGTCGACGCCGCTTCGAACGCAGGTGCCCTCGCGCCGTGTTGACCGCGACGACGCGGAGCCATTGCTTGAAGCGCTCGGGCTGCTCGAGGCGATTCAGCGAGCGAAATGCCTGCTCGAACGAGTCGTGCAGCACATCGGCCAGGTCGTCACACGGGCCGAGCACGCTGCCGAGCACGCGTCGGACGTACGGCGCATAGCGATCGTACAGCGCGACGGTCGCGGAGCGCTGACCGTCGATCGCGTCGCGGACGAGCGTCGCGTCGTCGACCGTTCGAAACAGGGGAACAACCAGCCCCTCGGAGCTATTGGTTCGCGTGATCATCGGGGTCGCAGCCGGGAGCGTCATCATCAACCCGTGGCAGCCTAGTTGTTGGTAGCAGAACCAAACGGCTCAACATTCGGCGACCTGGCCGTGAGGCGAGGGTGCTGCCGCCTGAGTGTCGACGACGTGTGTGATTCTCCTACAGATGTGCATTTCTGCACCGAAATCCGGGTCCGTGCTGAATCGCGCAGCGCGCGACGATTTTTGAGCCGTCGGTGACGGGCGACGACACGAGCATCACGTGAGACGCGACCGTCGGAGAATCTTGTGCCTTCGACCGCACACAGTTCGCCGCTGCAGTCCCCACGTCGGCGCGGTGGTCGCGCTGCTCGGGGTCACGATGATGCCGAGGGTCCCCGCAGCGCAGACGACCGATGGCCAACCCACTGCGCCGCTTGCGGCGATCGATGGCTTGGCGGGAGGGTGGCGCGTGCCGCTCCCCCAAGCGCTCGGCGCTCGGGCGTCGGTCGTCGGGAGCGCTGGCTATGCGTTTACCGAATCGGTGTTGCGGAGATCGGACGTGCACCACCGGGGAGTCGCCACGCTGGCTGCTGGCGTCCAAGCGACGCGCTGGCTGGGGTTCTCGCTGCGGTTCGATGGCAGGCTCGACAGCCACGAGTCGCCGAGCGCTTCACCGCGGACGATGCTGTTTGGCGATGTACGGTTGGCCGTTCGCGCGGGAGGGCGCCTGACCGACCGCGTATCGCTCGCAGGCGCCGTTTCGGTGTTGCTTCCGGGCGCGACCGCCCCGTCGATCGTCCCCGAGGCAACGACCGTGAGCGGGCTTGTGTTCGGCGCAGTCCGACTGCCTGGCGACTGGCTGAGCGTGTCTGCGATGTTCGGCGCGCGCATCGACAACTCGGCGCGCGTGGCGAACACTCAACCCGCGTTTCTGGGAGCGACCGCCCGTCTATCGAGCGAGCACAGCTCGTACTCGGCGCTGCTCACGGGGCTGCTCGTCACCGCGCAGAGGGGACGTGCGATCGCGTACGCCGAGTGGTCCTGGGACATATTGCTCGGCCCGATCGCGGCGTCCGCGAGCCCGATGCGCGTCGGCGCAGGGGCGCGGTTTCTGCTCAGCCCTGCTGCGCCCATCGCTCTCGGAGTGCACGTCGAAGCGAGCCCGAGCACGCGACCGGCCATCGATGAACGCTCGGAGATCGTGCCGTTGTTTCCGCTCGTTTCGGCGCTTGCGACCCTCTCGGTCAACATCGGATCGCACCCTCACGCGATGTCGCCCGCGCCGATACTCTCATCAACGAGGCCACCGACGGGACCGCGACCAGACTCGCGAGAACAAACCCCGGTCGCGATGTCTGCTTCGAGATCTGCTCGCGCTGCGGCGACAGTCGAGCGGCTGTGGGGCGTCGTACGAGACGCCCGAGGCGCGCCGCTGGGCGGTGCAGAGTTGACGTTTCGCCGCGGAGAAACACCGTTTCGGACAGTCCGCGCAAACGATGACGGACGATGGGCAGCCGAAGCGATTCCCCACGGCGACTACGAGGTTCGCATCGAGTCGCGAACGGGCGCTGTGCGAACCGTGTCGATCCGGGTCGACACTCAGTCGAGCGCCGTCGAATTCGACCTTCGGAGCAACACGGCCGTCGCTGCGACCGAGTCTGCAGCGCTGCGCGGCACGGTCCGATCCTTTCAAGGAGCCGCGATCCTGGCGTCGGTGCGCGTCGTCGAGCTGGCTCGCACTGTTCGCTGTGACTCCAACGGCGGCTTCGAACTCGCCGTCTCACCTGGCACGTACACAGTAGACGTCTCTGCCGCGGGCTACGCGAATCAACGGCGCAGGGTCGTGGTGGCAGACGGCGCGGTGGTGATCCTCAACACTGAGCTGAGAACTCGAGGTGGTCGATGAAGCTGCGGTTCGCTTCCTCGGTCTTGCTCCTGTCGTTGGCGGTGCTCTTTACAGCCGCGCTGCGCGGCCGTCGCTCGACGCAACACGTCGCAGAACTCCTGTCTGTGACTGGCGTCGTGCAGCGTCAGCCCGATTCGAACCAGCGCTGGTCGGCTGCGGCTGCGGGTGCTCGCTTCTCCTACGGCTCAGCGCTTCGAACGCTGGCTGCGTCGACCGCGATGGTTCGGATGCAAGCCGGAGGCGGGCTGCTCGTCCGTCCCAACACGACGATCCGATTTCGTCGGACTAGACTACCAGCGACGTCGATCGGGGTGAGGGTCGATCAGGGAGAGATCGAGTTAACGTCTGGTGCCCCCGCAGCGATCGAGCTCGATGGCGTCGACCTCAGGCTCTCGGCCAACAGCAGAGTTCGCGCGCGCGTCGAGCCCGACGGGCTGCGAGTGTTTGTCCAGATCGGCAGCGCGATCATCGAGCGGACTGGCGAACCTCAGGAGTGGCTGTGGACAGGAACGGAGAAGCTGTTCGCGCGACTGATCGAAAACTTCTCTCCGTTCGTGCGTTCGACGCGCCCCGACCTCTCAGCCCGCGATCGCGCGGCAGCGCCCAATCGTCCGAACGGCGACTCAACAACGCGAGACGCGGGCGCGACCGACGCCACGGCGCCGATGTCCACCGCGCTACCATCGACGGCGTCTTCCGCCGAGTCGCGAGCGAGGTTCTTGACGACTGAGCCCGCTGACGTCGTCCTGCGCGCGGGGCAGAGCGCGAGGCTGCATGTCCCTGAGCCTCCGGCGCGAGTGCGGTTCGAGTCGCCGACGCAGTGTCACTCGAGTCCAACCCGAATCCTCCTGAGCGGCCGAACGATTCGGTCGACGCTCGAGTTCGGGGACGCCGCAGCGCTGTCTCTGCCCGCTGGGGCGTACTCCTATGCGCTCGAGTGCCGGTCGGGGGCCGTGATTCGTCGCGGTGTCCTCACGGTCGACTCTTCGACCGGCGAGGCTCCATTGCCGACCAGCGCTCCGACGTCCGACGTCAGCTGCAACGGGCGTCGGTATGTTGTTTACTACCAAAACCGTCTGCCTGCGGTGCGGGTGCGGTGGGACGGCCTTCGAGGTGACGGGCGCCTCGTGCTGCGGTTGGAGGGCGGATCGATGCGATCGATCGAGTTCTCGGGTGGCGTTGCTACGCTCGAATCCGGACAGCTTCCGGAAGGCGTTCACCATGTCGCGATCGAGTCTCTGGACCGCCGCGCGCGGTCGGACGACACCGCTGTGCACGTGGTCTTCGACAACGCTGCTCCCTCGGTGCAGATTCGTTCGCCCAGCGCAGCCGGATTCGTGGCGGGATTGGTGTCGGTCGTCGGCTTCGCGTCTCCAGGCTCGACTGTGAGCGTGGGCAATACGCCGTTGCCTCTCGATGCGCAGCGGAGGTTCTCGGCGTCGATTCAAGCGAGTTCGTCGCTCGCCATCGCGATTCGACATCGAACGCGCGGCAATCACTACTTTGTACGCAGGGTGCGTCCATGAGCGTGCGTGATGACTCTAGCCGAATCGCATCCTCGATCGTCGGTCGCACGGTCCTCGGCCGATTCGAGGTGCTGAAGCCGATCGCGCGCGGCGGAATGGGGCAGATCTTTCTCGGCCGCGCGATCGGCGCGAAGGGCTTCGTGATGCCCGTCGTCATCAAGCAGCTGCGTCCAGGCGCAGACCAAGAGGTCGCGAAGATGTTCGTGCGCGAGGCGAACGTGATGGCTGGGCTGCGACACCCCAACATCGTGCAGGCGATCGATTTCAACGACGAGGGCAGCGAACTCCTGTTGGTGATGGAGTACATCGAGGGGTACCCGCTCTCGAAGTGGGCAGCGTTCAAGCGCGAACGTAAGATTCAGTTCGACGTCGCATGCGCAGTGCAGATCGTTCAAGAAGTGCTCGCGGCGCTGCAACACGCGCACGAGCATCGAGGACTTGACGGAGAGCCTGACGCGGTCATCCACCGCGACGTGACTCCCTCGAACATCATGGTGTCCGTCGGAGGTCACGTGAAGCTGCTCGACTTTGGCATCGCGCGAGTCGAGCACGACAAGACACAAGTGGACCCGGACGCACCGCTGATGCTGAAAGGAAAGTTCGCTTATCTGGCGCCAGACCTGATTCGAGGCGCAGAGCCGTCGCCCGCGTCCGACGTCTACTCTGCGGCGCTCGTCCTGTACGAGCTCCTCGCCGGGTTTCATCCGTTTTCTGGATCTGATGTGCCGACTACCATCGCGGCGGTTGCGCGAATTCGCCCGCAGCGGCTCGATCGGCTCCGATCGGACGTGTCGAGGCCGCTCGCTGACGTGGTCGAGCGGGCGCTGTCGAAGTCGCCTGAGAGTCGATATCTTACGGCGAACGCGCTGTTCAACGCACTGCGAGAAGTGTGCGACTTCGACCCGCGAACGACGCGCGACGCCTTCGTCGCCGATGTCAATCGAGACTTTTTCGACCCTTCGATGGTCAGCGCGCTGCATGGCGCTGATATCCGAACCCTCGCGCGGGTCCTGCGGAGCGAAACGACTCCGATCACCGCTCACGACGCGCCAGAAATCAGCGAGGCCGGAGAAGTCGAGATCGATATAACTCGCGCGAGCCCTTCGGCGCTCGCCAACGCCGACGAGGCGGTCAAGCATTCGATCGCCACAGTGCCATCATCGGCATCGAAACCCGCATCCGCGTCCGGGCAGGGCGCTCGGGCTTCCGCTCCGAGGCAATGGTTTACGCTCGCGCTGTCGGCCGTCGCGCTGGCGCTGGCAGCGGTTGTTGGGCTGCGTATGTCGAGAGCGGCGGATGCCGGAGGCTTCGTCGTTGTCGAGAGCCCGACCGCGCCGACCGCGCCGACCGCGCCGACTGTACCGACTGTGCCGGCTGCGCCGACTGTGCCCGTCGCACACGCGGACGACGAGGCGGTGCCGCCGCTATACCACATCAACGATCCTCACGCTTCCGCACTTCTCCCGTCGGTCGCGCGCGTGCCGAGCGCAGCTCCGAGATCAGCCCACGTATCGCTCGGATCGCAGTTCGCACAACAGACTTCGGCGATCCGAAGCTGTGCGCAGCGCGAGCAGTGGCTGCGACAATCGTCGCTCGAGGGAGTCAGGCTCACTGTTGGCATCGGTGGACGAGTTCGAGCGGTCTCTGTTCTCCCTGAATCAGCAGCGAGCACTGAGTTCGGGCGCTGTCTTCAGCGAGCGATCATGACGATGCGATTCTCTTCGCAGTCACAGGAGGTGCAGTTTCGCGTGCCGCTCCGGCTGCGCGCCCCTCGTTAGTCGTCACCGCATGCCTGACCGGCTAAGCGCGTTGGACTGGGTTTGAGTGCGGGACGGTGGTGGGAGCTCCTGCCGCACGAATCGCGGCGAATTCACCGTGATCGTAGAATCCGAGGTCCCGCAGACAGAGCACGTTGGCCTCGAGCTTTGTTCTCGGCCGCAGCGCGTGATCGTGCGTTCGAGGGGTGCGGCTCCCTTTGTGTCGCGGCGAGCGCAACCGTTACGTCTGCGGGGAAAACGCTCGCTGATCGTGGGACGAGAGCTCCGGGCTGACAGGGGTG
>LNEO01000128.1 GCA_001465015.1 Deltaproteobacteria bacterium Ga0077539
GCGCTCGCGCGGCTGTTCAACGACCGGGACTCGGAGGTCAAGCTCGCCGCGGTGCAAGCGGTCGGAGCGATCGGGGGGGCGACGGCCGTCGTTCCGCTGCTGGACCGGCTCAGCGACGACGACTCGGACGTTCGGATCGCCGCAGCGCGGGCGCTCGGCGAGCTCGGCGACGCGCGGGCAGTGCTCTCTCTGCTCGGGGTGCTGCGAGACCCGACCGCCGAGGTTCGCGAGGCGGTGTGCACGGCGCTCGGAAGGCTGCGAGACGAGCGTGCGCTGCGCGGCATCGTCGCGCTCTTGCGCGACCCAACACCGGAGGTTCGCCTCGCGGCCGCACGAGCGATCGGCGTAATCGGCTCTCGAGAAGCAGTGGTCGACCTCGCCCCGATCGCGCTCGGCGCGGACTTCGTCGGCGACGTCTCGCAGCGAATCGCCGTCGCTCGGTCGGACGCATCGGAGGACCCGCCGCGATCGACCTGCTCGTGCGAGTGTTTCGGTCGAACACCTCGCCCGACGTCGCGCGCGCCGCGACCGACGCGCTTCGCTCGCTCGGAGACAGCGCGCGGTCGGCGATTCCGCTGCTCGCCGCAGAGCCAGTGCCCACGAACGCGCGCGACTCGCTCTCCGCGCTGCTCGGCGAGCTCGGCACGGACGAGGCCGCGGACGCGCTGCTCGGTCTCACCGAGGCGTCTCGCCCCGCGTCGCCCGACGTGTACCTGCGCGCGCTCGGTCGCACCGGCTCGCCTCGCGCTCTCTACGCGCTCTTGCGCACCGCAACCGAGCGCGAGACCGCGACGACCCGACAGACTTCGTTCGGCGCCATCGCGACCGCGACGCCAGCGCGAAGGTCGGCCGCGCTGCGCGCGATCGACTCCTGGGTGCAGCGCCGCGGCGCGCTCGAAGCCGGCGCGCTCGATCCGCTGCTCGTGATTCTCCGCGAGGTGCAGAGAGCACCGACCTCCAGCAGCGTCCCTGCGCGCGCCGCAGCGCCCGCGAGCTCGCCAGACCTGCTGCTGGTAATCAGGTTGATTGGCAGCACACGAAATCCTCGCGCGCCGTCCGCCCTCGCCCCGCTCCTGGCGAGCGCCGATCGCGCGCAGCGAATCGCCGTCGCCCAATCGCTCACCCGCGTGGGCATCGCCAACGTCGAGCGCGCCGTGGTGGCCCTCTTGTCGGACAACGCGCCGCCCGTTCGATCCGCGGCGTGCGACGCCCTCGCTCGCTTCGGTGACCGCGTCGCGCTCGACGCGCTGTGGAGCGCGTGGGACGGAGATCGACCGATCGACCGCGCCAGCGCCGCGATCGCGATCGGACGCATCAGCGAACGGCTGCGCGACGGATCGCGCGCCCAACGTCTGATCGCCGCGCTCGATGACGCCCGGCCGGCGGTCGCGTCGGCGATCGTCGACGCGATCGGGGCCCTCGCCGCCGCTGGCTCTCAGCCGGCGATCGACGCGCTCGAGCGCGTCGCCAACGCGCGCGGACCGCTCTCCAACGCCGCCGTCGAGGCGCTCTCCAACGCCGCCGCCAACGCGGCCCCCGCGGCCCGCGCGCCGATCGTGCGCGCGCTCACCCAGCGCGCCAGCGCGACCAACGACGAGCCCACGCGCAGCACCGCGGTCTGGGGCCTCGGCGCCAGCCCAGAGCCCGACGCCGTCACGCTCTTGCTCGCGGCGACGCGAGATCCGTCCAACGCCGTCGCGACCAACGCGCTCGGCGCGCTCGCCCGCGCGGTGCGCAGCGGCTTGCGAGGCACCGACGCGCTGCGCTCTGCCGCGTGCGAAGCGCTCGGACGACGAGCGAACCCGGCCCTCCGGACAAACGCGCTCTCTCTGCTCGCTGCAGCCAGACAGCGATGCGACAGCGACGTGGCGCGCCGCGCGTTGACCGACGCCCGCTCGCCCTGGCTTCGCCGCGCCGCTGCCGAAGCGGTTCTCAACGCTGCGGACAACAACACGCGAGCCGCCGCCAACGAAGCGCTCGGCCGATGCGCAGCCACCGATCGAACACCCTGGGTCGCCGAACGATGCCGCGTCCTGTCGGGACAACCGAGCGCAGCGCCCGAGCGCGGCCCCGAGCCGATCGACGCCCTCGTGCTCGGCGAAGACGAAGACGCCCCCGCGGTGGCCAGCGCCTACGTGCTCTTTCGACCGGACGGACTGGCTCGATTCGGCGTCACCGGAAGCACCGGATGGCTGCACGAGCGCCCCTCTCCTGCCGGTGAGTACGCGATCTACGACCCCACGCAGCTCGCGAACGAACCGTGAGCTCGACTACGGGATGAGCTCGACGACCATCGCGGCGCCGAGCGCTCCCCACGTCACGAAGCCGAGGATTTCGTGGGTCGATCGAAACGCCGCGGCGAAGTCGCCGCGCGTGTCCTGAATGCCGAACGCGTTGGGATTCGCCCCGAGAAACCCGAGGATCGGCATCGCGATCATCCCGATCGCGTGGACCCAGGCGAGAGCTTTGTGAATGCGAAGGCGAGTCGCCCCGCGGCTCGAGCCCTCGGCGGCGCGCTCGGGGTCGGGCATCGACAGCGCGTAGATCCCGGTCGTCGCATAGAGCGAGACCGTCGCAAACGCGAACACCCCGTGCAGCGCGCTCAGACCGTTGCAGCCGAATTCGAAGCCGAGGATCGGACTGCCGCCGGCGCGGCACTCGCCCTGCCCGAACCACGTGCGCTGATTGATCGCCGCGAACGTCCCGAGCACCACGGTCGCGGTCAACGTCGCGAACGTCGCGATGCCGAGCGGCCGGTGCAAGCCGACGTTTCGCTGACGGTGCTCGATCAAGTCGATGCTCGGCTCGTCGGTCGGAGCTGCTGCTCCATCCGCCTCTGCAGGACCCGCAGGGCCTGCAGGACCCGCAGGACCCGCTGGTTCTGCTGGACCCGCGGGCTCCGCCCCGGCAGGGCCCGCAGGCTCCGCTGGCGCAGGCTCTGCAGCGGCCGGAGGGTCACCCGACGCAGGCGCTGGGGCCCCTCCCGAAGCAGGAGCGCCGCCAGCTGCACTGGATCCCGCTGCCGGCGTCGTGGGAGCCGTCGACGGCGTCGTTTGCGCAGCTTGCGCCGGTGTGGTCGCCGCGCTGCTCGTCGTGCTGGTCGTGCTCGATCCCGACGAGCCCGTCCGACGGCGCTGAGCCAGCCGCGCGTCTCCGGTCGGATCGATGGCCACGAGGCCCATCGGTCGCACGAGGAGCTGCGCGCCGAACGACGGCGCGGCGATCAACGGAATCGGCGTGGGATCGGCGGCGCGAACGCCTGCGACGTTGAGCGAGAGCGGCGCCACTGGGGCCGGCGCAGCGCTGATTTGCACCGCGCCGCCCGGCGAGAGCGTCGCGAAAAGAAGACCTGCCACGACCGGATGCATTGTTGACTGCGCCTTTCGTTCGGAGAACGAGCGAGAGGATTGCGCAAGAAGTCGCCCGCACTCAACAGGTTTGTTGTCTGCTCACGCGCTATGCGCGTCCGCTCAGAACTCGGCCGGGTCGGTGTACGTACCGAGCACGTCGCGCAGGACGTCGCAGATCTCTTGCTCTGTGCAGTACGCTTTGGCGGCTTCGATGATCGGCGGGCAGAGGTTTGCGTTGCTCGCGGCCGCGACGCGCACAGCTTCGAGCGCCGCGCGTACTCGCTCGCCGTCGCGAGACGCCTTCACCTCCGCGAGCGACTCGACCTGGAGTCGCTGCACTTCTTCGTCGATCTTGAGCAGCGGAATGCGTGACGGCTCGTCCATGACGAAGTCGTTGACCCCCACCATCACCTTCTCGTCGCGCTCGACCTGGCGCTGGAAGCGATACGCGCTCGCGGCGATCTCGCGCTGCGGATAGCCCTTCTCGACGGCCGTCACGATGCCGCCCATCTCGTCGATCTTGCGGATGTACTCGAGCGCCTCCGCCTCGATCTTGTTCGTGAGCCACTCGACGAAATAGCTTCCGCCCAGGGGATCGACGGTGTTGGCCACGCCCGTCTCGTGCGCCACGATCTGCTGCGTTCGCAGCGCGATGGTCACGGCTTCTTCCGTCGGCAGCGCGTAGGTCTCGTCGAGCGAGTTGGTGTGAAGCGACTGCGTCCCTCCCAGCACCGCGGCGAGCGCCTGCAGCGCGACGCGCGCGACGTTGTTGTACGGCTGCTGGGCGGTGAGAGAGACGCCCGCGGTCTGCGCGTGCGTCTTGAGCTTCATGCTCTCGGGCAGCTTCGCGCCGAAGCGCTCTTTCATGACGCGCGCCCAGATCCGCCGCGCCGCGCGAAACTTCGCGACCTCCTCGAAGAAGTCGATGTGCACGTCGAAGAAGAACGAGAGACGCGGCGCGAAGGAGTCCACGTCGAGCCCGCGCTCGACGGCGCTCTGCACGTAGCCAATCCCGTCAGCGAGCGTGAACGCCAGCTCTTGCGCCGCGGTCGAGCCTGCCTCGCGGATATGGTAGCCGCTGATGGAGACGGGGTGCCATTTGGGCAGCTCTTTCGCAGCGAATTCGATCATGTCCGTGACGATGCGCATCGCCGGACGAGGCCCGACGATCCACGCGTGCTGCGCCATGAACTCTTTGAGGCAGTCGTTTTGGATCGTCCCGCCCAGGGCGCTGCGCGGAATGCCGCGCACGTCCGCGAGCGCCACGTAGAAGCAGAGCAGGACGATCGCGGGACCGTTGATGGTCATCGACGTCGTGACCTTGTCCAACGGGATATCCGCGAACAACACGTCCATGTCTCGCAGCGTGTCGACCGCGACGCCGCACATCCCCACCTCGCCGAGCGATCGCGGCGAGTCGCTGTCGTATCCCATCAGCGTGGGAAAATCGAAGGCCGTCGAGAGGCCCGTCTGCCCCTGCGAGAGCAGATACTTGAACCGCGTGTTGGTCTGCTCGGGCGTCCCGAAGCCGGCGAACTGCCGCATCGTCCACAGACGGCCGCGGTACATCGTCGGCTGGATTCCACGGGTGTAGGGATACTCGCCGGGCAGTCCGAGATCGCGCTGGTGGTCGACGTCGACGTCGGCCGGCGTGACGACATCGGGGAGCTCGATGTCCGAGAGCGTCTGAAACTTCGCCAGCCGCGGCGGAAACTTCGCCGTCGCCTTGGCCACGACGCTCTTGGACCACCGCTCTTTCGCCTCGCGAATCGCGGCGATCTTCGGGTCGTCGCCGGAGCCCGGTCGCGCTTCGCCAGCGCTCGCCGCAGGAATGGTCTCGCCCTTGTTGTCGCCCGGATCACTAGCCATGACGTCGCCGAGTCTATCGCAGCCGCGGCGGGCTAGTTCGCCGAACGTCGCCGACGTCGTGCCCTCCACGCGATCGCGAGCGCCGCCAAGGAGCTCCCGACGATCGCTCGGGAGGACGCCGGTCGCGCGTCGCGATGCCCGACCGCACGGCAAGAACAAGCTCCGCCGGAAAACCGAACTGTCGGCGGGGCTGGACCGCCCGCGCCATCCCCGACTTCCATCCGCCCGCTGTCGATCGGCACGACGTCCGTTGACCCGTCGGGGAGCGCGATCGCGTCCGATGGCGCATCGAAGGACACGTCGGCCGTGGCGTCGTCGAACGTCGCGTCGCTCGGGGGCACAATTGCGTGGTCCGCTTCGCTCCCTCCATCGGTCCCAGATTCGCGCAGCGGCACGCCAGCGTCCGTGTTGACGCCGCTATCCACGCCGCTATCCACGCCGCTATCCACGCCAGCGTCGACGGCGATACACCGCGAGTAGTCGCAGCGACTGCTCGAACAGACCGTGCATCCCGCACTGCCGCTCGGGATCGGCCCGCAGTCCCTCGCGTCGCCGCACTCGGCGGCGAGGTAGCGAGCGGCGATGGTCTGCAACACTCCCACGCGCGCGGGAACGTCCCACACGAGCAACGGATTGGTGCCGCTGCTCGACAGATGCACGGACTCTGCACGCTCCGACACGAGCGCCATCGTCGCGATCGTCGGAAACACGACGCCGCCCGCAGTTCTCAGGATCCGGCGAACGACCGGGTGCCGCCCGCTGCCTGAATCCGTCAGGTACGCGAGCAACACCCCGGTCGGTCCGACGCCAAGGGACGCGAAGACCGCCAACCCCGAATCTGGGACAGCGAACGAGCGGACCACCCGCGACGAGATGTTCTGCGTAGCAACCCGAAGCTCCGTGCCGACTCGCCCTGCGATGTAGACGTCGACGCCGTCCGTGGTGATCGCCGGAGGGTCCGCGTTGCTCACAGAGAAGATGTCCTGCGGTGCAGAAGTCGCCGGCGAGCTCGCGGGGTCGGCCCATTCCAGGTCGAAGCCGCGAACCTGTCGCGGCGCACCTCCGAAGCTCACGGCCACGAACCAACGCCGGGTCGTTCCGTCGACCGGAACGATTCCGACGGCGGGTCGGAACGAATCCGCGATGCCAGACCCCGCAATCGTGATCGGCCTGCGAATACTGGCGTCGAACGCCGTACCGGCAACGCCGCCGCTGTCCGTCATGTGCAGCTCGATGCACCCTGAAGGGACGCACGACACCGTGGGTGCTCCGAACCGTCCGACGATCGGCGTCGGCGCTCCGCCGATGCCAGTCACGACGATGCGACGGAGTCCACTCGTCGCGTCGCTCCAGGCCACGACGGGGTTGCTTCCGAAATGAGAGATCGACGGTCGACTCGGCTCAAGGCCGGGATTCGTCGCGAGCTCGGCGAACAGCATTGCCGACGTCGGTGGCGACGTCTCCGTCGTCCGCCAGCGCGTCGGGAAAACAAGCAATGGATCGTGCATCGCAACGACCGTGTGCGAGTTGCGACGAGTGAGCGTCGCTGCGGCGCTCGAAAGCAGCGTCCGCGTGCCGACGATGGCACCGCCCAACGGAAAAAACGTTTGTGCGCGGGCGCGGTGCGCGACGGTCGCGACGCTCAGTCCGACCAACAGCGCGGTTTTGGACGGCCACATCTCGCTACGATACGACCAAAGCCGTCGAGAAGTCTCCGAGCTCCGAGCGGCGCGTGGACCGAAGGCTCGGCGGGTCGCGACGGTCAGTTCACGCTCTGGAGCGGCCGCGCTTGCCCGCGCAGCGAGTCGAGCAACGCCTTGGCCTCGGCCTGCGCTTCGAGCTCAGGGTTGCTCTGCAAAAACGCTTCAGCGTGACGAATGGCCAGGTCTGGCTTGCTCACCTGCGCGTACGAGAGCGCGAGCAGCCAGTGGGCGTCGCCGTCGCTCGTCGACGCATCCGCCGCACGCGTCCGGGCGATGTCGAGCGCGATGATCCCTGCGGTGATCGCCTCTTCGGGACGACCCGCGAGCCGCAGCGAGTGACCGAGGCCCACCGCGGCGCCGAGGTACTTCGGCGAGAACCGCAGCGCCTCGCGATAGGACACGGCAGCCTCCGCGAACTGACCGCGCTCGAACTGAACCGCTCCTGAATAATTCCAGGCGTATTGATTATGTGGGTCGTCTTTCAAAACCGCGTCGAGCGCGCGCTGCGCCGCGTCGTGCTCGCCCTCGCGCAAGAGCTCGACCGCCTCTTCGACCGCGTCCCATCGCGCTGCGTCGTCCATCACTGCATCCTCGCCGGGCGTCGCTCAGAAGGAGTTTCCGATGGTGAACTCGAACACGCTCGGGTCCTCGTAGCTGAGCGCGCGCACCAGCGGGAAACCCCACTCGAAGCGCAGCAAGCCGAGCGGCGAGAACCAGCGCAGACCGAAGCCTACGCTCGTGCGAAGGAGCGTCGGGTTGAACCCGCACGCCGACACGAGCGGCGACGGGTCGCTCTCGAACGTGCGCGGGCGCTCGCACCAGCGACCCTCGAGGTTCCACGTGTTGCCAGCGTCATGAAACACCACGCCGCGAAGGCCCACGCGCTCGATGAACGGAACGGGAAACTCGATCTCGGTGTTGTAGAAGAACATCGCGTTGCCGCCGATGTTGAAGTTCAAGAACTGCGGCTGCGGATCAACCGTCGCGCCCGGCGTGACCACGGGCCCGAGCGTGCGCAAGCGGTAGCCGCGCACGTCGAGGATTCCGCCGAGGAAGAACCGCTCTGCGAGCGGCACGCCCTGGTCGTTGCGCGACACGATCAGGCCGCCGTTGATGCGCGACTTGAAGATGATCCCCGCGAAGAGCGGGAGGTAGAACTGAAACGCCGCCGTGGCGCGAAAGTACTCGAACGGCGTGTTGTTTCCGTCCGAGCCCGCGTCGGGGCTGAACGACCCGAGGAGCCTGTCGCTCCAGTCCAAGCCGATGCGCGCGAAGATGCCCGACGTCGCCTGGATGCGATTGTCGCGCGTGTCCGCGGTGAGCGAAACGCCGAGCGTGCTCGCGAACCCGCTACGAAACACGCCGGTCACCGGCGGATTCAACGTGATGTTCACGTTCGCCTGCGTCCCGTTGAGCAGCGTGCTCGCGCCACCGCGGTTCACGCCGACGTACTCGCCCGTGTACGAGAGGTTGAGCCTCACGTCGTTGGTGCCGAGCAGCGGATATCCCGTCGAGAGCGAGGCTCCCGTCGCCGTGCGGCTGAAGTTCGCAAACGCCCTGAGCGTGTTGTAGATGTCGACCGCGCCGGTCCAGTTCGAGTCCAAGAGGTAGGGCTCGACGAAGCGAAACGCGAAGATCTGCCGAAGCGGCGACACCTGCGCCTGCAGCGAGAAGCCCTGCCCGCGACCGAACAAGTTCTGCTGCTGAATCTGCGCCGTAAGAATGAACGTCTCGACCGACGAGACGCCCGCTCCGACCTGAAAGGTCCCGGTCGGCTTCTCGGTGACCTCGACGTTGACGATCACCCGATCGGGGCGCCCTTCGACCGTCTCCGTCGAGAGGTCGACGCGCTCGAAGAACCCGAGCGACATCACCCTGCGTCGCGAGTCCTGGTAGCGCGTCTCGCTGTAGCGCTCACCCTCGATGATCGCGAGCTCGCGGCGAATCACCCGGTCCGCGGTCTTCGTGTTTCCGCGGATCACGATGCGGTGAATCGTCGTCAGCTGCCCGCGTTGAATCTTGAACACCAAATCGACCGACTGCTGCTCGGGATGCGGCTGCACGTCGGGTCGCACCTCGACGTTCGCGTAGCCGGCGTCGCGGTAGTACGTCTGCAACGCGAGGATGTCGCGGCCGATCGTCTGACGCGAAAACCAGTCGCCCGGGTTGAAGTGCAGCATCTCGCGGACGCGCCTGCGCCCGCCGAGCGGATCGATCTCGTTGTTGTCTTCGTCGACCTCTTGCAAGCCGACGCGACCGACGCGGTAGCGCGGCCCTTCTCGCACCGGAAGCGTGATGTCGAGCCAACGCCGATCCGCGCTCAACGCGATGCGCGGCGTGCCGATCTCGACGTTGAGGTACCCGCGGTCGTAGTAGGCCGCGTGCAATAGATCGATGTCGTTGCGAAACGTCTCCTCGCGGTACGTCCCGGTCGACGTCAGAAACGAGAAGAACCCCGCCGCTTGCGTCTGGATCGATCCGCGCAGCTCGTCGTCGGTAATGTTGTGGTTGCCCACGAAATTGACCGCTCGAACCTGGACCTGCGCGTTCTCGCGAATCCGATACACGACGTCCGACTCGTTGTCGGCGTCCGTTCGACGCACGATTTCGTAGCGAACCTCCGCGAGGAAGTAGCCCTTCTCCGCGTACAGGTCGCGCAGCCGCTGCACGTTGCGACGAACCGCGCTCTCGTTGAGCACCGCGCCTTCGCGCAAATCGACGGTCTCGCGAAGCTTCTCTTCCTCGACCGCGTCGTGCCCCTCGAAGCGAACCGTCCCGATGCTCGGGCGCTCGACGATGACGAAGCGAACCTCGACCCCGCCCTCGTCCGCCGTCTCGACGGCGACCTGAACATCGTGAAAAAAGCCGGTGTTCCACAGGGCTCGCGCGTCCTGCTGGAGCCGCGCGCGGTCGTAGCAAACGCCCACCCGCGTGCGGACCGAACCGCCGAGGTCGCCAGCGTTGACCCGCAGCAGGCCGCGCCAACGGACCCGCAACACCCGCGGGCCCTCGCAGCCCGCGCCCTGACCGTCGTCGTCAGAACCCGTCGAAGCGCGCGCAGCCGAGGCATCTCCGGTCGGGGCCGCGTCCGCGCTGCTTCCTGCGGTCCAATCGTCGTCGTATTGCGCGAGCGCGCTGGCCTCGAGCGTCGACGCCGCGCCGCCGTCCGTCCCCGCGCCGCCGTCTGCAGCCCCACCGGAGTCCCTACCGCCAGCCCCGCCGGCCTCGGCCAGCCCCGCGTCCATCGCGCCCCTCCCGCCGCGTTGCGCCCACGCAGACCCAGAAAAACCCAGCGAAATGAGCGCGACAGCGAGCGCGACCCAGAAGCGAACTGGCGTCGAAACGAGCGTCGATCGAGAACGAGAGCAGGGCAAGGCCGCGGGGCTATACCGTGCTGCGGCACCAGGCGGCAAGGCGCGCCGCAGATCCCCTCGGAGATCGCGCCCGTGTACGATCGTTCCGAATGTCCCTGTTGACCCGACGATCGCATGCAGCATGGGGGACCCTTGCGATCGCGCACTCGCTCTTGGCGGCGTGCGCGACGGAGGGACCAACCCGCGACGCGGCCCGTGATTCCCGCAGCGACGCGATCGAGGATCATTCGATCATTGATCGGTCAGAGCCCGACGCCCCAGACGCGAGCGCGGCGCTCGACGCGGCCTCGGACGCTCCATCCTTGGAGGACAGCGACATCGATCAGTCCGCGCCCGATGCGCTCGGGGCGGACGCGATCGACGTCCGCAGCCGCGACACTGCCACGGACACGCCCACCTCTCGCCCGGACGCGACAGCCCCCCTCGTCGCAACAAACCCCGTGCTCGGCGAGGACCACCCAGATCCCCACGTCGTTCGAACGACTGACGCGAGCGGTCGGCTCGTCTACTACCTCTACGCGACCTCGGGGTTCGGCGACTTTTTTCCCTGGGAGTCGCGGGACCTCGTGCGATGGACACGTCGAAGCGAAGGGCTGCTTCGCCGCTCGAGCACGGGGCCGAACTCCCTCGAAATCAACGGCAGCCACTACTGCCACCTGTGGGCGCCGGACGTCGTCGAGGTGCGGCCGGGCGTGTGGATGCTCTCGTTCAGCGCCGTGCGCCACCGAACCGCGCAGCGCCCCTGCCCTCCCTACCGTGAAGACGGCGGCGTGTACTTCGCGTCGTCATCGAGCCCCACGGGGCCGTTCGCGCTCGCCGAGCGCCCCTGGGAGCCGCTGACCGCAGGCGGTCACAACACCTCGTGTACAGCGCCCACCCGCGACCAGATTCCACGGTCGGTCCCGTACGCCTCGCAGGACTGTCAGGGAAGCTTCTGCCACCACATCGTGCGGCTCGACTCCGCAGCGTTTCGCGACCCTCTCACCGGCCGGTGGTGGCTCGGCTACTCGTGGTACACGAACACGCCGCCGCGCGTTTCGTGGGAGCAGAGCAACTACGGTCAACACACGAACCTCGTCGAGCTCGACGGCGCCGACCCGTTCACCGTCCGCTGCACGACGAGCGTCCCACAAATTCATGTCGGCAACCCGCACGACGCAACCACCGTGGCGCGACTGCGCTCGAGCTGCGCGCGATGCGGCGAAATGCTGTCGTTCACCCGCGCCCGCGACAACGTCGACTTTCGCCGCGAGGGCTTCGTCTTCGGCGTCAACGAGGGCATCCATCTCTTCCGTCGCGGAGCGCTCGTCTACGCGTTGCTCTCGGGCTCCGTCTGGGACTCGGGGTTCTACAACGTCTGGTACGCCGCCGCGCCGACGCCCGAGGGGCTCGCGCTCGACAGCCCCTCGCGCATCGTGGGTCGCTTCCTCATCCCCAATCGAGGGCAGTCGTTTGGGCACGGCACCGCCGTGCTCGGCCCCGACGGACGAAGCTGGTTCTATGTCCACCATCGACTGCAGGCCGACCGGTGTCGGACCACCGGCAACTGCGCCCGCGACGTCTGGTTGAGCCCGATCGACTTCGAAGACCGCGGCGACGGGCGCGGAGAAGTCTGGATTCGAACGAGGTTTCCCGCTGAAGATCCGCGCGTGACCGTCGCCCTGCCGTAATCCCGATGAGCAAGCACAAGAACGTCTCGGAGACGCCCGCAACGCAGTGGCTTCGCAAGGCAGGCGTCCGCTTCGAAGAGCGCCCCTACGACTACGTGAATCACGGAGGAACCGCCGAGTCCGCCCGCCAGCTCGGCGTCGACGAGCACGTCGTGGTCAAGACGCTCGTCATGGAAGACGAGGACAAAAGGCCGCTGATCGTTCTCATGCACGGCGATCGCTCGGTCTCGACCAAGGCCCTGGCCCGGCAGTGCGGACGCAAGCGCATCGAGCCCTGCAAGCCCGAGGTCGCCGAGCGCCACACAGGTTATCAAGTCGGCGGGACCTCGCCGTTCGCCACCCGCAAGACGATGCCAGTCTTCGTCGAGCGCTCGATCCTCGATCTAGAGTTGGTCTACATCAACGGCGGCCGTCGCGGCTTTCTCGTGTCGATCGCCCCCGCGACGCTGCTCACCGCGATCGGCGCTACGCCCGTCGACTGCGCGCTCGAGTAGCCCTCGTCGGCGCGTGAAACAACAGCACGCTACGGAGCGTCCTCGCGACCTTCGCCCGCGGCCTCGCCGCTGGCTGTCACCGCAGGCTCGCTCGGCTCGTCCTTCGGAGCCTCGTCGCCCTCCGGCAGCGCAGCGTCGCGCGCGATCCGGTCGATGTCTTCGCGGTACACCGAGGCGCGCTTCCGCTCGTCCTTCTCGATCTGACCGTCCTTCATCGTGATCACGCGCGGCATCTGCTCGGCGAGCCGCTCGTTGTGCGTGACGATCACCATGGTCGTGCCCAGCTCGCGGTTGAGCTTGGAGAACAGCTCGTTCATGTGAGCGCTGTTCTCCGTGTCGAGGTTTCCCGTCGGCTCGTCGGCGAGCAGCAGCTTCGGTCGCATCGAGAGCGCCCGCGCGAGCGCGACGCGCTGCTGCTCTCCGCCAGACATTTCGCTGGGTCGATGCGTGGCGCGATGGCCGAGGTTGACCCGATCCAAGAGCTCCTTCGCCGACGCCTCGAGCGCAGCCCGCGGCAGTCCGCGAATGATGCCGGGCATCATCACGTTTTCGATCGCCGTAAACTCCGGCAACAAGTGATGAAACTGAAAGACGAAGCCGATCAGCTCGTTGCGCAGCAGCGCGAGCTCGCCGCCCGTCATCCCCTCGGTGTTTCGGCCGCTGAGCCGCAAGCGGCCTGAGCTCGGTCGGTCGAGCGTCCCGATCAAGTGGAGCAGCGTGCTCTTTCCCGCGCCGGATTTACCGACGATCGAGAGCATCTCGCCCTTCTCGATTCGAAGCGTCACGCCCTTGAGCACTTCGAGGTCCTTGCCGTCCTGCGTGTAGGTCTTTCGCAGGTCGTTGACCTCGACGATCAGCTCGGAGTCCGTGGTCATCAGCCGAAACGCATCCCTTCTACCGGTCTCATCCGAGCGGCGAACACCGCCGGCAAGATCGTCGCGATCAAGCAGAGCCCGACCGCGATGCACCAAATCATCCCGAAGTCCGAGAGGGCGACGAACACCGGCAGCCGGTCGATGTAGTAGACCTCTGGATCGAGAGGGATCCCGAGCACCCTCACCATCGTGCACACGAGCCACGCGGTGCCTGTGCCGAGCGTCCCGCCAACGAGCCCGATCAACAGCCCGACGTTGACGAACACCCTCGCGACGAACCCGTCCGTCGCGCCGAGCGCCTTGAGCAACGCGATCTCGCGCCCCTTCTCGGTCACGAGCAGCATCAGCGTGGCGAGCACCGCGAAGCTCGCGACGAACACCGCCACGCCGAGCAGCACGAACATCATGAGCTTCTCGAGCCCGAGGGCGCGAAAGAGGTTCTTGTTGAGCTCTTTCCAGTCGCGCACGCGCAGCTCTCGGCCGGTGGTCATCGGCGCGATCGTTCGCGCGATGGACTCAGCGTTGTCCACGTCGCCGACGCGGACCTCGATGCTGGTGATCTCGTTCGCGTGATAGTTGAAGAACTGCTGGGCGCTGCCGATCGTCACGAACGCGTACTTCGTGTCGTACTCGTACATGCCCGTGTAGAAGATCCCCGCGATCCGAAACTCTTGCGTCTTCGGGAGCGGGCCAGCAGGGGTCATCATTCCGCCGAACGGCGAGACCACGCGGACGGTGTCCCCCACCTGCAAGTGCAGGTTGGACGCGAGCTCGCGACCCACGATCAGGCCGGGAAAAACCAGCATGTTCTGCGCGGGTGTCGGCGGCGGCGGCAGCGGCGCGATGCCCTCGGGCAGCTCGTTGCGCTGCCTCGTGGCCGCACCTTGTCGATCGCGAAGGCGGTCGGTGTCTCGCGCGGTCAGCGGCCGCGTGTCCTCCGGAGGCGGATCGGTCAGCCGAACCGGCTCGGTGAGGTACTCGAGCCTGCCGCGAATGAGCTCGCGTCGGAGGTTGTCCGTCGCTCCGCCACGAGCGGGGTCGATGCCTCGAAGAATCACCCCCGAGAGGTTGGTCTGCGAAGTGACCATCACCTCTCCCTGGACGAGCGCCGTCGCGCTGGTGACGCCAGGAATGGCGCGGACGCGAGCGAGCATCGGCTGCCAGTCCGCGAACCCTCCGCGCTCGCGATCGACGACGACGTGCGCGTTGTTGCCGAGGATCTTTCGCTTCAGGTCGTTGCCGAACCCGGACATCACGCTGATCGTCAAGCAGAGCCCGAAGCTCGACAGCCCGACGCCCAAGAACGCGAGGAACGAAATCGCCGTCAAAAACCCGCTCTTTCGCGCGCGGAGCTGACGAACGGCCACCATCATCGCCCCAGCGGTGCGCTCGAGCGTGTCGAACAGGACGGGCAGCCACACGAAGCTCGACACGAGCAGGGCCTCGACGCAGAGCGAGATCGCCGCGAGCTTGATCGCCGCGGGCTTCATCGGGTTGACCTCGGGCTCGAGCTGCGTGACGCGCGCTGCGGCGCGAATCGCGAACGCGGTTCCGCCGACCAACGCGGCGGAGAACAACAGGTCGAAGAGTCCGCGCAGCCAACGCGCGCGCCGTCGAAGCAGGACGTGCTGGACGATCGCGAGCAGCGCCAGCAGCGCCGCCCCGGCGAGCACCGACGGCAACAAGAGGTCAGCGCGAGACCAGATCGCGGACTTCGTAGGCATCGCCTATTCGGCCTCGGGACGCATCGCGGGAAACAGCACGACGTCACGGATCGAGTGTTGGTTGGTGAGCGCCATCACGAGGCGATCGACCCCGAGCCCGAAGCCTGCGGTCGGCGGCATTCCGAACTCGAGCGCGCGGATGTAGTCAGCGTCGTAGTCCATCGCCTCTTCGTCTCCTCGTGCGCGATTCTCGACCTGGGCTCTGAAGCGCGCGGCTTGATCCGCGGGGTCATTGAGCTCGCTGAACGCGTTGCACAGCTCGCGCCCGTCGACGAACAGCTCGAAGCGATCGCACAGCTCGACCTCGATCTCGCCGTACTCCTCGAGCTGCCTCCTCGCGTCTTTTCTGCGCGCCAGCGGAGACACATCGAACGGGTAGTCCACGACGAACACCGGGATGCTCTTCTCGCCGGCCGCGTCGCGGTATCGCGTCGCGAGGTGAGGCTCAGCGAAGACCTCGTACAGCGCGAACAACAGCTCGCCCGCCGTGCGCGTCTTGGCGATGTACGCCTTGGCGTCCGGGCTCGCGCCCTCGCCTACGGAGAGCGCCGCGGACCGGGCCTGCGTCCAATCACCGTCGCCGCCGAGCAGCTTCCAGCGCAGCTTGATGATTTGCAGCGGACCTTCGAGCGCCTCGCTGACGAGGTCGGTCATTCGCTTGCGCGCGAACTGCGCGAAGGTGAACGACCGGCTCTCGGCGAACTGCGGAAACGCCTCGATGACCTTCGAGTCGACGAAGCGAAGGAGCTCCTTTGTGCTCTCCATCACGTCTTCGTACGTCGCGTAGGCTTGATAGCTCTCCACCATCGTGAACTCTGGGTTGTGGCGGACGCTCATGCCCTCGTTGCGAAAATTGCGGCCGATCTCGTAGACCCGGTCGAATCCACCGACGACCAGGCGCTTGAGGTACAGCTCCGGCGCGATTCGCAGAAACAAGTCCACGTCGAGCGCGTTGTGGTGCGTCCGAAAGGGCTTGGCCGCGGCGCCTCCCCGGATGGGGTGGAGCATCGGAGTCTCGACCTCCATGAACCCGCGGTGGTCGTAGAACTCTCGGATCGAGCGCACGATCAGCGAGCGAGCGCGAAACACCGCGGCGGTGTCCTGATTTTCGATGAGGTCGCGATATCGCTGGCGATAGCGCACCTCGACGTCCTCGACCGTCGAGAACTTCGCGATCGGCCGCACGGCCTTCGTCAACGGGCAAACAACGCGAACGCCGATCGAGAGCTGACCGGTCTTGGTGCGAAGCGGCGGGCCCTCAGCGAGCAGCACATCTCCGACGTCGACTTGATCGAGAATGGCCCAATCGCCCTCGCTCACGTCGCGCTTGGAGATGAAGAGCTGGATCTCACCGGTGCCGTCGCGGAGGTTGATGAAGCGCAGCTTGCCGGCCTCGCGCGAGAGCATCACGCGGCCGGCGACGCGGTAGCGCACGCCCTCTTGCGCGAGGGCCTCGAGCTGCGCCGAGTCGTGCTTGGACTCACCGTCGTGCGTGATGTTGATCGCGTGGATACGCGTCAGCGGCCCGGTGTCGTTTCCGTAGGGATTGTAGCCAGATTCCGCCCAGCGCGCGCCCTTGTTGCGACGCAGCTCCATCATGGACTCGAGGTCGGAGCTCGCTGGGGTCGCTGGTGGATTCGGGGTCTTGTCGGCCATGGATCGTTGGCGCGCAGAGAAACACTCGATTCTCCGCCGCGCAAGCGCCGCGAGGCACCGTCGCAAAACGGCGACCGCGACGGACGAATCGAAGGCGCACGAAGCGGTCGCAGCGCGCGCCGGTGCTCGCCGCCCGACAGCTCGGCGCGTCTTCGAACCGCGCGCGAAGCGATCGCAGAGATGGACGCGGCTATCGCTGGCGAACGGGCAACGTGACGCCCTCGCGAATCGACTCGCCGCCTGCGGCGCGCCAATCGCGGATGCGTTTTTCACGGAGCGTGAACGCGCCGCCGAGCACGATCAGCAAGAAGACGATGAATCCCAGAGCAAACTGGCGCCCGTTGAGACGCTTCTTCGCCGATGGATCCGGGCCTGGCAGGGGAATCATGGCGACGCTCCGTCCAGCCACGCGCGCCACGGAGTGTCCTCCGTCGCTTCGACAGGCCGCGAGACGCCGCCCACGATCACCCGCAACTGAACGCCACCTGCGGCGTCGAGCCACACCGAAGCTCCGTCCATGGACGTCACTTCGGCGTCGCCCTGGCTGCTCTGGTAGAGCTTCTCGAGGGCCGCTGCGAGCGCGCCGTTGTCCTTCGCGAAGCCCTCGAAGTATCCGCGCTCGTCCTGGTGGCTCGAGCGCACCTCACGAGGCCGACGTGCGACAAAATAAGTGTGTCCTCGGACCATGCGACCCGAGCGTTGTGCCGCGTACCGGACCCGCGCGCAAGGTGAAGCGACATGTTGTGCCGTCCGACCCGGGACGGCGTGGCGGTCATCAGCAAAAGCCCTGCGGGGGCCCGCCGTCTGGCTCGCTGCACGCGTAACAATCGCCGCGGGGCGGCATCGTGATCGTCGGGTGTGCAACGCAAACAGAGCACCGATATCCAGTCGGCTGACCGATGTACATCGTCGCCATCGCGGGCGGCGGCGGGCAGGTCCAACACCCGAACTCTGCTCCCATCGGAAGCCGATTCGGATCCGCGCACGGCGACACGCCATCCGCCGTCGCGTCCGCCATCGCATCCAATGCCGCGACGTCCTGCATCGAGCCGGTCGGGCCACACCCTGCGATCAACCCCACCGAGAGCGCCGCCGGAAGGACGAGCGCGGATCGTCTTTGCATGCTCACGATCGTACTCCGCGCGACGCCGAGACGTACGCCCGAAGTCCGGGCATCACTGCAACGATCGCCCGGGCGCGATGCGAGAGACTGTTCTTCACGGACTCGTCGAGCTCGGCCAGCGTCTCGTCGAAGCCGTCCGGAACGAGCAGCGGGTCGTAGCCGAAGCCTCCACTTCCCCGCGGAGCATCGAGCACCCGGCCGCCGCAGGTGCCCACGCCGAGGATCACGCGCTCGCCGAGCGGGCCCTTGCAGTCGGCCACCGCGACGCAACAGCGAAACCGCGCGGTGCGAGCGGCCGCCTCGACGCCGTCGAGCGCCGCGACGAGCGTCTCGCGGTTGGCCTGATCGCGACCGTGAACTCCGCCAAACCGAGCCGAGAACCAGCTTGGTGCGCCGCCGAGCGCGTCGACCTCGAGACCCGAGTCGTCGGCGAGCGCGAGCAAGCCCGAGCGCCGCGAAGCCTCGAGCGCCTTGGCCGTCGCGTTGCTGCGATAGTCTGCAAACGGCTCGTCGAGGTCGTCGATGCCCACGTCGCGCAGCGAAATCAGCGAAAAGCCCTGAATCAACGCGCGAAGCTCGCGGAGCTTTCCCTGATTCGCCGTCGCCACGAGCAGCGTCGGCGCACCCTCGGCGGCCCGCTCGCTCATCGTGCCATCAGGTCGAGGACGTTGACGCCGGCCTTGGTGAGCGCGTCGCGCTGCAGGCGACCGAGGTGAATGATCCCCTCGAGCGCCATGTCGACCAGCGAATCGACCTTCTTGCGGTCGATCGGCGCGGTC
This sequence comes from Deltaproteobacteria bacterium Ga0077539, assembly GCA_001465015.1. Lineage (GTDB taxonomy): Bacteria > Myxococcota_A > Polyangia > Polyangiales. The sequence continues at coordinate 18,618 of LNEO01000128.1, forward strand.
TCGGCAGTGCACTGGATTTCGACGATCTTGCCGGTGTCCGTGGCGATCACGTTGAGGTCCATGTCCGCGCGCGAGTCCTCGTCGTACGCGAGGTCGAGCATCGAGCGACCGAACGCCTCTCCAGCGCTCACCGCAGCGACGCGGCCGCGGATCGGGCCCTGCGTGATCAATCCACGCTTCTTCCACTTATCGATCGCGATCGCGAGCGCCACCATCGAGCCGGTGATCGACGCGGTGCGCGTTCCGCCGTCGGCCTCGAGCACGTCGCAGTCCACGTGAAACGTTCGCTCTCCGAGCGCCACGAGGTCCACCGACGCGCGCAACGCGCGACCGATGAGCCGCGCGATCTCCTGCGTTCGTCCGCCGAGCGGGCGACCGTTGAATCCGTCGCGGTTCTGCCTTCGGCCGCCGGCCCTGGGGTGCATGAGGTACTCCGCGGTGACCCAGCCCTTGCTCTGCCCGCGCAAGAAGTCCCGGACCCCTTCTTCGATCGAGACCGTACAGAGCACCACGGTGTTGCCCGCGCGGTAGAGCACGCTGCCCTCCGAGCCCTTGTGCCAGCCGGGCTCCATCGACACCGCACGCAGTTCTGTGTCCCCTCGACCGTCGGTTCGCGGCATCGCTCGCCTTCTCTCTCTTCGATTGTGACTACTACGTCACGACGACCGTCCGTCGCGACGCGCGAGGGGTATCACGAATCGCTCCCCGAAATAGAGACCGCGTCGCAGCTCGCGAGAGAACGTCGTTCAGCCGGCCTCGGACTCGAGCGACTCGACCATGGCGCGCAGCTGCGCCTCGACGTCCTTGCGCTGGCTGCTCTCGAAGGCCAGCGCGATCAGCGCAGAGAGCGACGCGGCGAACTGCTCTTCGTCCGCGGTCCAGGTCCTCGCCTTGCCCGTGTGCTCGTTGCAGAGGACGCCGATCATCCGGCCCCCGACGCGAATCGGCGCGTCGAGCATCGACTCGATCCCGAGCGGACGGAGGTAGCCCACCGAGAACTCGCTCGTGCGCTCGTCGCGATGCGCGTCGTGCGCGGCGATCATTTGCTCGCCGGCAAGCGCCGCGAAGTATCGGGGATACGATGTCGCCGGCAGCTCGACGCCGCGGTCGTGCGCGTGATCCGCGGCGACGTAGATGTCCACACATCGAATGCTCGAGCGCTCGGGGCCGTAGGTCCACACGCTCGAGCGCGCGACGCCGAGCTCAGAGCAGGCCGCCTCGGTGATCGCTCCGAGCGCTCCCACGAGGTCGCCGCTGGACAGCGCTTCGTTTCGAGCGAGCTTTCCGAGCAGCTCGTAGCGCATCCGCAGCCGGGCCTCTGCCTGGATTTGTCGGGCGGCCGCGAGCACGAGAGCGTCGAGCGTCGCGAGCTCGTGCGCGCCATCGTCGCCGGGAGCGCCCTTCGCGCGGAGTCTCGAGATCGCTTCCTTGGCGCGCTCGAGCAGCGGCGCGTCGAGTGCTGAATCGTGGTCGTTCATCAGGTGCTCCCTCTTTGTGGTCGAGCGCGCGAAGGCAGGCGCGCGCTCATCGAGACGGCTCGATCAACGAACGGAGCGCCTCGCGCAGCGAGTTCGAATCAAACGGCCGCATCAAGAGCGTACCAAATGCGCTCACTCTCGGCGCGAGCGAGACCGCGTCGATCCGCGACGCCACCAGCACCGCGGGGACTCCCGCAGTCGCCGGATCCTCGCGCAGCCGTCGCAACAGCTCGAGCCCATCGATGCCCGGCAGCATGAACTCGGCGACGACGAGCATCGGCCGCGACCGACGAGCCTGCTCGAGGACGTCCGCACCGCTCGACGCGGCGACGACCTTGGCCCCTCGACCGAGCACCGGGCGCAACATCGTGCGCGTGAGCGCGGCCTGCGTCGCGTTGGAGTCCGCCACGATAACCGATCCATCGTTTCCCGCGGCTTCGGGCGCCGACGACTTCCTCTGTTGAACGGTCGTGACGTCCCCCTGTTCGACGAGAACGGCCAGCGCCTTCGCGGTTCGCAGATGTCCCAGCGTCGAGACGTCGAGCAGACGATCCACCGTTCGCACGCCATCGACCAGCGAACAGACGTAGCGCTCGTCGGAACCCGTGCTGATTTGCCCCTCGGCGCCGGACACAGACTGCAAGACCGCGCCTCGATCGCCGACACGCGCCAGGTATGCCGTGAGCGCCGCGTCACGAATCCACCGCGACATGCTCGCGAACTCGTCGTCCGTGGCCCGGCGCTCCGAACGCATCACTCCGAGCCGCTCCAGCGCGTCGTCGAAGCGCCCCAACTCGACGAGCGTCACCACCGACTGCGGGGCAACCGTCGGTGGAATCAACGGGTTCGAAAGGCGCTGTCCGACCATCGCGAACACGATACTCAAAGCCGCAATTAGTAGGTCAACAAATGAACCGTTTATTTACACATTTCGACGCGTTGCTTCCCAGGAATCCCGCTTCTCGCTCAAGTCCCGCTCGGCGCCGCTCCCGGAATCCAAAGAACGAAGCGCGCCCCGTGCCTCGCGTGCTTCGCGACCTCCGCGACGATGGTCCCGTTGTGCGCCGCGACGATCTCGCGTGTCAGCGACAGCCCCAGCCCGGTGCCCTTCTCCTTCGTCGACACAAACAGCTCGAAGAGCCGCTCTCGAACCTCTTGCGCAAGCCCCGGTCCGTTGTCCTCGACCGACACCTCGACGCCGCCCCGCACCCACTCCACGCCCACGCGAATCGTCGGCCGTTCTCCAGCACGATACGTCACCGCCTGCAGGGCTTCGCGCGCGTTTCGCAGAAGGTTGAGCAGCGCTTGCCGCAGCTGCCCCTCGTCGACCGCGGCGAACACTGGCTCGTCGGCGCTCACCACCAGCGCGACGCCCGCGCGCTCGAGCTCGGGCTTCATGAAGTTCGCCGCGTCTTTCACGAGGACCGAGACGTCCTCTCGCTCGAGCCGCGGCTGCGGCAGCCGCGCCACGCGCAGGTACTCCTCGGTCACGCTCGTCAGCCGATCGACCTCTCGTTGCATCGCGCTCACCAGCTTGTTCGCGTCGTCGCTCGCCTTGCTCTCGACGAGCTCCTCGGCCAGGAGCTCTGCGTTGAGCGCCAGCGACGTCAGCGGGTTTCGAACCTCGTGCGTCACGTGCGCGGCCATGCGTCCGATCGCCGCGAGCCGCTCGTTTTGCAGCAGTCTCGACCGCGTTTGCTCGCGCTCCGTCACGTCGTCCAGCACCACCAGCGCGCCCCTTCCGTCGCCAGACACCACGAACTCCACCACGAGACCGTCCAACGATCGGTCGCCAAATTTCACGGCGTCGAAGCTCCGCCCGGCGCTTCCTGCGATCACGTCGCGCACCGCGGCCGCGAGCCCCGCGACCGCTCCGAGCGGCCCGTCTTCGATCGAACGGCCCTCGAGCGTCGCGTCGCTCACCAGCCTCGAGGCGGCGGGGTTTACGCTCGCCACGACCCCGGCGCTGCTGACGACCACGACCCCCGCGCGCAGCGTCGCCACGACCTGCTCGAGGTGTCGCTCGGCTCTGCGAAGCTGCTCGGCTTGCTCCCTCAGCGCGGTATCCCGATCGCGCACCGCCTCGACCATGTTTCCAAACTCCCGCGCGAGCTCGCCGATCTCGTCGTCGCGAGCGACGACTTCACGCTCGGTGAGGTCACCTTTCGCCACCGACCGGACCCGCTCGCGCAAGGCGAGCAACGGATCGAGCGCCCTTCGCGCGGACACGAGCATCACGACGCCAAAGCCGAGCGCCATGGTGGTCGCAGCGACGAGCAGCTGAAGCGTTCTGCGCTGCTCGTTCGCGGCGTCCACCGCGAGCGCGCTCATCCTCGCCTCGAGCGATCGCGCCGCCGATCGCAGCGCAGCGAGCGCCGTTTGCTCCGCGGCGCCGAGCTCGCGATACACCCGAGCGCTCGCCCGCGGATCGCCCAGCGCCGTCGCGTCGAACAGCTCGATGTACCGCGGCTCGCTCTCGCGAAACACCCGCTCGACGGTGTCGACCTCGTCGCTCAGCGACGCCACCAACGCCCGGTCTTGCGGAGACTCTGCGTCGGCGCGCGCCGCCTCGACGCTCACCCGCGCCCGCGCGAGCACCCTACGCCGCGCGCGACGCGCGGCTTGCAGCCACGACCGCGCCGCTGGGTCGCGCGTCACCGCCGCGCGCTCGAGCAAAACGTCCATCGTGTCCTGGTTGTTGTAGAGCCGCTCGAGCAGCGACGAGAGCGGGAGGTACCGTTGATTCTGCAAGCGCAACGCCGTCGCCGCGCGCGACTGTCGGTACACCGCGTAGCCGCCGACGACCGCGAGCGCGGCGAGCAGCGCCAAGAACCCAGCGACGATGTCCGTTCGTACGCTGCGCCGCGACTGCTTCGGAGGTGCTGCGGACAACACGCGCTCCCGCTCAGCGAACGTTGAGCTGCTGCGCGAGGGCGCGCACGTCGGCGTCGGTCGGAGCGAGCCGCATCGCCTCGCGCAACCTCCGCTCGGAGGAGCGTCGATCGTTCGATGCGAGGTGCACTCGCGCGAGACCGACGAGGGCCTTGACCCGCACCGGCGGCGGAGGCTCGAGGGCGAGCGCGCTCTCGTACTCGAAGACCGCCTCGGCCCTGCCGTTGGTCTCGGCGAACGCCCGACCGAGCGCGACGTGCGTCGCGGCTTCTTCGGGGTCGACGAACCTCGCATGATCGGCGAGCGCGCGAATCTCTTGCCACTGATTGCCCTGCGCGAGCCGCTCGAACAGCCGTCGCAGCGCCTCTCGATTGTGCTGATCGAGCCTCACGACTTGTCTGAGCGCCGCCAGCTCGTCCGCAGGCCGATTCGCCCGCTGGTGAATCTGCGCGAGCGCCTCGTACGGCGCCGACTGCGTCGGATCGAGCCGAACCGACGCCTCGAGCGCCGCGCGGTAGCGAGCATCGTCTCTGGCCCCCCGCGCGGCCTGGGCCTCGAGCTCGCGCAGCTCGTATCCGTCGACCCGCGTTCGAAACAGCGCGTCGAGCTCCGTGAGAGCGCCGCGCGCGTCTCGCTGGCCGACGGCGAGCTGCACCTTCACGTACCGCGCGAGCGCGTTGTTCGCGTCGGCGGCGATCGCTTGATCGGCCCACCGCCTCGCGTCGTCCGCGCGTCCCGCGACGAGCGACGCGGCCGCGGCGCGCGCCTTGTGATCGGCCGTCGCCGTAGGGGCCTGCGCCTCGCGTTCGATCCGCTCGCGATCGCGAAACTGCGACGCAGCGAAGGAAAATTGCCCGCGAAACCGCTGCAGCCGCTGCCGCGTGTGCTCGCGAAACAGTCGATCGAGCTCGTCGGCGGTCACGTTGAGCCCGCGCTGGATCACCTCGGGCGTGGACATTCCCTGTCCCCATAGGGGAAGCAGCCGCGCGACGCGATCGAACGTGTATCGGTCGATCATGAACTCCACGAGCTTCGACGCCGCGTAGTACGCGACGATCATGTCTTCGCCCGAGCGAGCGTGGGTGAACGCGGTGTTCATCTCGGCCACGCGAGGAACGCGTCCGCCCTCGAGCGCCTGCAGAAGCTCGCGGTCCATCTCCCGCGCCCACTCGGGGTGCGAATGAAACGACTCCCACTCGCTCAAACCCTCGGTGAACCACCGCGGCACGCGCGAGCGCGAGAGCTGAATCGCGAACACGTGACCGAGCTCGTGCCAGAGGATCTGCGCCCAGTTGAAGCTCGCGGCGCGCGGCGAAATCGCGGTGATCACCTTGCCGAAGCACACGCCCTGCACGCCGATCTCCGGCAGACCCGCGGTGCGCACCGAGAAGTGCTCGTTGTCCGCGAACATCTCGACGCGCAGCGGACCCTGCGGCGTAAACCGATAGCGCCGCACCATGTCGTCGTACGCCTGGCGAAGCAGCCGCGGGACGTACCGCGTGAGCACCGGACGCTCTTCGTTGTGAAAGCGAATCACGAACGGCCCGTGCGTCTCTGCCGTGTACTGGGTCGCGATGACGTCCTCGTACAGGTTGAGCATGTTGTAGACGCGCACGTTGTAGCGATCGCTGCGAAAGCTCTGGTTGAGCTCTTCGAGCCCCTGGTCCTCGTCGCCCGTGCGCAAGAGGTTCATGCCGAGCTGCGCGCGCATCCAGCCCTGCAGTCGACGGTCTTGCGCGACCGCCGGCCGCGTGAGCCCGCGGCGCATCTCGGTCGCGGCCTCCTCGTAGCGGTGCGTCCAGTCGGCGAACTCCGCCAGCAGCGCGTACGCCTCGACGTACACCGGTGAGACGCGAAACACCTCGTCCATCGCGCGCGCGAAGCCCTGCGTGTCGTTGCCTACGAAGCGGATCACCGCCTTGGTCGAGAGCGCCTCGAGCGAGCGCGGGTTGATCGCCAGCGCGCGATCGACCATTCGATCCGCAGCCGCGACCTCCTCGTCGCGAAGGATCATCTGCGCGCGCACGGCGAACGCCTCCGCGAGGTTCGGGTTGACCCGCAGCGCGGCGTCGAGATCCTCGGCCGCTTTGTTGAAATCCATGTCGTTTGCGAGGCGCGTCTCGGCCATCAGCAATCGCGCCCGAGGATGGTTCGCGTTGATCTCTAGCGCCTCGCGAAGGGACTCAGCGGCGTGGCCGGTGTCCTCTTTCGACAAGAAGAGCTCGGCGTGCTCGATGAGCGTCTCGACCCGTCGTCGATCGGCGTTGATCGACCCGTTGAACGCGTCGTTGGCGTCTTGCACCGACCCGAGCGCGCGCATCGCCATCCCGAGGTACGCGAGCGCCTCGGCGTCCCTGAGCACCGCCGTCCTCGCGTTGGGACGGTTGGGCGTCGAGGGGTGATCTTCTTCTTCTTGCTGCGCGTCGTTGTATTCGTCGACGAGCGGCTGCGCGAGCTCTTCGGCCTGGTCGCGCCGGCCGAGCCTCGCGCACCACGCGCCTGCGAGCGCACGCGCGCGACGGCCAACGGCGATCCGGCGGCTGTCGAGCGCCTGTCGCCACCGCGCGATCGCGTCGTCGTATTGCCCGACGGCCGCGAGCGCTTCTCCCTCGATCGTGAGCCCGTCGACGCGCGTCGCGCCAGCGCGCCCCAAGCGCTGGCCGAGCGCGCGGGCGTCGGGATATCGCCCGGTCTCGAGCAGCACGCGGCCGAGCAGCACGTCCGCTGGCGCACGTTCGCGTCCCGTCGCGGCGCGCAGCAACGTCTCGGCTTGCGCGTACTCGCCGCGCGTGATCGCCGCCTGCGCCGGGGCGAGGTCGGCGCGAGCAGAGATCGGCGCGAGCACGAGCGCGGTCGCCAAAAGGGGGCCGAGGAGTTTGCTAGCCATCACGACGCGTCGATCGTTGCACGAGCCCGCACTCGACGCACCCCTCTCCGTTCGTGCGACGTCAGGCCCGGTCCGCGCTCGCGAACGCCCGACCGACGTCACTCTGGGAGGATGATCCCTTTGGCTCGCAGCTCTTCGCGGTGCTCGTCGATCACGACGAGAAACTCGTGGGCGCAGTACGGATCGAACTGCGTGCCCGAACAACGCTCGATCTCCTCGATCGCGACTACAATTCTGGACAACGAAAGGCGTGATGCCTGACAAAGCTGTTGCGATCCTCATGCGGCAATCTCGCCCTTCAAGCCCAACGGATACCCACGGCCATCCCAGCGCTCGTGATGCAGGTGAACGCCGGGAATAATCGGGTGCAGAAAGCGGATCGGCTCGAGGATGTCTCGCCCGTAGCCGGGGTGACGCTTGAAGATTTCGTACTCTTCTTGCGAGAGCTTGCCCGGCTTGTTGAGGTTCATCACGCAGCCGATCTTGCCGATGTCGTGCATCAGCGCGGCCTGGCGAACCACCTCGACGACGTCCGGCGGGAGCTGCACGCGGCGCGCGAGGATCTCTGCGTACGCCGCGACGCGATCGGAGTGTCCTGCTGTGTAGCGATCCATCTTGTCGATCGCTCGCGCGAGACCCTGGATCGTCTGGTTGAACGTCGCTTTGAGGTCTTCGTAGAGCCGGGCGTTCTCGATCGCCGCGGCGGCGCGAGAGCCGACCATCGCGAGCAGCTTTCGCTGCCCCTCGTCGAAGCGAAGTGAAGCCGTCAGCGACGCAGCCACGATCACGCCGATGAGCCGCCCTCGAACCCTGAGTGGAACGGCGGCCAACGAGTGAACCGTCACCCCTTCGCTCACGGATCGAAAGTACGTCCGAGCGCGCGGCCCGTGCACGAGGAGCACGCCCGCCTCGCGAAAAAACTCACCAAATGACGCGCCGTCGGGCTCGACGAGCGTCGCGTCCGACGCCAACCCCTCTGGTCGCACGAAGCTCTCGCTCTGGCCTCGCGTGCGCTCGAACCAACCCGTCTCGGGATCGTCGAGCATCACGCAGCACACGTCCGCGTGGACGTCGTGAACCGCTGCGTCCTTGACGGTCCCGAGCACCTCTTCGAGCGACAAAGACTGCGAGATCGCCTCGCTGACCTTGTAGAGAGAGAGGGCCTCTTTGAGCCTCAGGTTCTCGGCGTCGAGTCGACGCTTATCGAGCGCGCGCTGGATCGTGTAAACGACCTCTTCGCCCTTGAACGGCTTGAGCACGTAGTCGAACGCGCCGCGTTTCATCGCGTCGATCGCGGTGTCCACCGTGCCGAAGCCGGTCATGATGACCGTGATCGTCCCGGGACTGTTGCGACGAATCTCTCCGAGCAGCTCGAGGCCGCCCATCTTCGGCATCTTGAGGTCCGAGATCACCACGTCGTAGTGGTGCTTCGAGAGCTCAGTGAGCGCGGCGCTGCCGTCCTCTGCCGTCCGAACGGAAAAACCCTCGAGCGTGAGAAAATCCGCAAGGATCTCTCGAATCACGCGCTCGTCGTCTACGACCAGTACCCGCGGCGCGCTTTCGATCGACGCGCTGTCCATCTTCACTAAGGATTTTCAGGGATCGCGCGGGCAATGTCCATCACGGATTCACTTCGACGCGCTTCTTCCACGCGAGAGCGTCCCTTGCCCACCCGCGCGCACCGGTGCTACCGCGCATGGTCCGAGCCGGTGTCGCCGCTCGGCTCACCCCGAGCCGACCGTTTGCCCTCCTGATGGATCGCCCCGTGCCTCAACCGCTGTCCTCACGAGCGCCGCTACCAGAGCCGAATCGACGAGAAAATCGCACGCGGATCGCCGCTACTACTGCGATTTACGCGGCGTTCGCCGCGGTCGCCCTCGTCGGCTGCGCGATCACCGGCCGAAGTGTCTGGCACCTCGAGCAGACGCTTGGAGGCTCGAGGCTCGTCTCGGTGCCCGTCGCGCTCGCGCTCGGCGCCGCGGTCGGGATGGGCTCTGTGTCGATGACGCAGTGGATTTCGCGGGCTTTTCGCTGGGGCCGCGCGCTCGAAGGCGAGCTCAAGCACGGGCTCATCGGCCTCGAGGCGAGCGCGATCCCCTGGCTCGCCTTCAGTTCAGCGCTCGGCGAAGAGCTGCTCTTTCGCGGAGCGATCCAAGCGGGGCTCGTCGCGCACGGCGGCGCAGCGCAAGGGGTCGTGTTGGCGACGGCCTTGTTCGGCGCGCTGCACGTTCCGTGGAACCGCAGGCTCATCCCGTGGACGGTCATGGCCACCGCGATGGGACTCGTGTTCGGCCTGCTGTTTCTCTGGACAGGCGAGCTGCTCGCGCCCCTCGTCGCGCACGCGCTCGTCAACTACGCAAACCTCCGCTACCTGCTCCGGCGCGGCCCCTCCCTCGCTCAACACGCTTCTACCGATCGCGACCCGCTCGCGGAACGATGATCGTCGTGCGCTCGCGCGTCCCCGAAGCGGTCGGCCCAGACAGCACGAACGGCTCGGCGTTGAAGGTCCCGCACTGGCGCTCGTTGCGATAAAATCCCCAGTGAATGTAGACCTTTCCGTCCGCCGATCGGATGGCCTCGGGCGCGTCTCCAAACGGAGCGCTCCTTCGGACAGAGTTCATCGCCGCCACGTCGAACATCGTGCTTCCGCTCGTTCGCACGATGCCGATGCGCGAGACGCGTCCGTCACGCTCGAGCACGATCTCGACCGTGCTGCGGAGGTTCATATCGTTGAGCGGATTCTCCGCGGATCCGGCCTCGAGACCGGCGAGAAATCCATCGGCAAACAAGCGGTGGATTCGGTGGTGCATGTTCGACAGGTACGTCGCAAACGGCGACGCTGCGGTGCGAAGCGCCGTTTGATTTCCCACGCGCACGGACTGAACGTAGTTCTCCATGCCCTGCCGAAGCTGCTGCCAGCTCTCCGTCGGAGACTCGCCGCGCGCTTCGGTCCGTTTGCTCGACCTGGCTGCCAAACGCCCGCGCGTAGTCGGTCGACGCTGGTGAAAACGCAGCGACCACGCCCTCCGCCCCGCGCCCGGCGACCTGCGAGCGAATCCCGCCTCCGCTGCCGCCCGCGCCGTTCTGTCCGCCTTGGCCCGCAGCGCCCTGGTTCGGCCTTGGCGCAACGCCCGTGCGTTGCTGCTGCGTAAGCGAAAACTGCCCCCACACGCCCTCGCTCGCGGCGAACACGCGGTTGGGCGTCGGCGCTTCGATCGACGGAGCCGTCGCGCCAGCGCTCGCTCCTTGCGTCCCAGCGGCTGCGCCTCCCTGGGTCGCGACGGCGCCCTGCGGCTCGTTGGCTGCTTGCGCCGAAGTCGGCGGCGTGCGACGCCCGCCGAGTCGTTGCTCTTGCTGCGCGAGAATCTCGCCCTCGCGATTGCGTCGCCCGTCGTGAATGTCCTCCGCGCCCGCGCCCTGCCCTGGCGCACGACGCTCTGCCGCGGCGTGCTGCGGGTTGTTCGAGTCCTCTTGCGTTCCACGGACCGCAGCGACGGTCTCTTCGGCGACGTTGTTGTTGCGCTCTGCGAGAAACCGCGCGTCGTTCGCCTGTTGATCGTTGGACTGCGACTGCTGCACAGACTGGCGACCCAACGCTTGCTGCGGTGGCGGCGGCGGCGGTGGTGCTGGAGCCATCGTCGGCGTCACGAACCGCAAACGCTGGCGCTCCTGTTCGCGCTCACGTTCACGCTCGAGCTCTCTCTGTCGCTCGCGCTCGCGCTCGCGTTCGCGCTCTTGCTCTGTCTGCGGCGTTTGCGGCGTCGCAGCAGCGTCTTCCGCCGCGCTCGCGTCGCTCGTCGCGCTCGGCGTCGGGCTCGGCGGCGGCGTGAGCTCGAGCTCGATGCTCGGCGCCGCGCGGGGCATCGCGATTTCACCGTTGATCGGCGCCTGCTGGAGCTTTGGCATCGCGGTGACGACCACCGCTGCGACCCCGTGAAACCACAGTGACGCGACGACGAATCCGAGCGTTGCGTTCGCACCGGCGCGTCGCATCGAGTTTTGGTTTACCACCGCGAGGGCGGTCGAGCAATTTCGGCCGCGAATAATCCCAACGCACGAATTATTCGCGCGAAGCCCGGTCCGCGGGAATCTTGATCGAGACCGAGAGTTCGAAGCCTTCGAGCAGAGGCGCGGTCGCCGCCTGCCGCGTGCCAGGCGCCGACGCCATCCGCACCCGCGCCACCTCTCGGGCAAACGCGACGAACTCCTCGGAAAACCCGCGCTCGAACGCCTCGCGCATCCGACGCGCGAGCAGCGGAGCCTCGCCGCCCGTCGAGATCCCCACTCGGACCGGGCCCGCGCGAGCGATGGCGACGTGCGCGAACGTGCAGTACTCCGGCTGATCGACCGCGCAGAAGAGCCGCGCTTCGCGGTCGGCCACCGCGAACAGCGACGCCGCGAGCGTCCGGTCCTGCGGCGCGAGAACCGTGAGAAACGACCCGGTGATCAACGACTCTGCGTCGATGGGCGCGAGCTCGACGTCGATCCCCTGCTCTTGCAGCGCAGCGAGCACCAGAGTGCTCTCGGGCCAGTGCACACGAACCGAAGCGCCCTCGTCCAAGAGGGCCCGCGCGCGGCGCGCAGTTTCTTCGTCTCCGCCGACAACGGCGCACCGCCGGCCAACTAACGAGAGAGCAGCGAGAAACGTGGCAGCCATCAGCCGAGCGTCGAAGGTAGCATCCGGTCCGCGCTCTGGAAGCGCGTTTGAACAGACTCGGCCTCTCGACACACAGAACCAACGACGAACACGCCATGCTCGAAGTCATCCCTGCTGATCTCCGTGCGCTGCTCGACCGGTTTCACTTCGATCGGATTCCGTTCGAAGAGCTTCGCGCGCGGCTCGCGTCGGCGAAGGACCCCAACGCGCTGCACGCGATCGTCGACGCGATCACTCCGGCGCCAGACAGCGCGATCGTGCCCGCACATCCGCGAGATAGCGACGAGCACAACGCGCTCGAAACGCAGGGCCGTCGTTGGATCGAGCGCGGCGAGCTCGCGGTCGTCATCCTCGCTGGCGGGATGGCCACGCGCTTCGGCGGCGTCGTCAAAGCCCTCGCGCGGTTGGGCGAAGACACGAGCGTTCGATTTCTCGACGTGAAGCTCGCGGACATCGAGCGACACCCTGGCATCGACGTGACGTTCATGACGTCCTTCGCGACCCACGATTCGCTCGCGAAGGCGCTGGTCCGCGAAGGAGTTCAGCACCACCTCGCCCCACAGTTCGCATCGCTGCGGCTCAACCGCGACGGGTCACTCTTTCTCGACGACCAGGGGCGACCGTCGCCGTACGCGACGGGCCACGGCGATTTGCCCGAAGCCTTGCGTTGCTCGGGCGCGATCGAGCGCTGGCAGAAGAAGGGCGTTCAAACCGTGCTCGTGATGAACGTCGACAACCTCGGCGCGACCGTGGACCCCGCGCTCTTCGCGTTGCATCGAACGCTCGGCGGAGCAGTCACCGCCGAGCTCGTGCCGAAGCGCCCCGGCGACAAGGGCGGCGTGGCGGCGCTCCATCAGGGGCAAGTGAAGCTCTGCGAGGCGTTTCGCTTGCCGAAGGACTTTCCCCATGACGCGATCCCGACGTTCAACACCAACACGTTGTGGATCGACGTCGACGCGCTCGCCCACGACGAGCGCCGCTGGACGTGGTGCGTCGCCAAGAAGACGGTCGACGGTCGCGAAGCGATCCAGTTCGAACGCCTCGTCGGTGAGATGACCTGGTGGCACTCGAGCCGCTACATCGTCGTTCCGAGGGACGGACGAGAGAGCAGGTTCTTGCCAGTCAAAGATGTCGTGGATCTTGCGCAGAGCCGCGAGGAATTCGAGGCCGTGCTCCACGAACGAATGGGCCTGGAGCTCTGAGAGCTCGAGCGCGATCGCGAGCCGAAGCTCGAGCGCTCAGGCCTTCTTCTCTTCGAGGTGAATCGGGAACGCGGGGGTTCCCTTCGCGCGACGCTCGCGCTTGTTGCGCTTGCCATTCTTGCCAGCCTTGCGGCGGCGGATGCGGCTGGACTGCTGCGTGGACGAAACCATCGACGAAACTCCTGTAATACCGAGGGGCGCGGAAACTACCTCCCGCACCCCGCGATCGTCAACCCCATCCGCGACCAACTCGACCCGAGGCCGAGGACTCGATCACCCGCCAGGCTGCGACGGGTTGATCTGGAAGGGAACGACCACTCGCGACGTCGCCCTCTGCACCGCTGGAAACCGCGCGGTTCGCAGGCGATTCGAGATGCACTCGTTGGGACCCGAACCCCACGGGCTCGAGACCACGACGTTCTGCACCGCGCCGTCGCCGCCCACCGTGATGACCGCGGTGGCCGAGCCTGTCTGGCCCTGGGCGCAAGCGCGCACCTGCGAGTTGAACGGCCCCATCGTGCTGCGCACCATCGTGGTGGTGAGCTGCGGCGGGAGCGCAGCGCTCTGCGCAGCGGCGGTTTGGTTGCGCTGAGCAGCAACCGCTTCTGCGCGATCCGCGCCCGTCGCCGCGCGCATGAGCTCTTCGACGGAGCGAGCACGACCCGTCGGGGCAGCCGCAGCCGTCGCAGCAGGAGCCGTCGGCGCAGTGCCGCCCGCTGCGCCGCCGCGCGGTGCGTTGGTCGGCGCGCTCGCAGTGGTCGTGGTGGGCGCAGCCGCAGGAGTCTGCGCCGCTGGGGGACGCGTCGGGGACGCCGCAGCGTTGCCCGGCGGACGCGTCGGCTCGGCCGCGCTGGGACGACCTTCGCTGTTGCCGCGCGGTTCTGCGGACGCACCGCTGCCAGACGCCGTGTTCGTCGTTCGACGAGCGGCTCGCTCGCTCTCACCCGTGCTCGATGCGCCGGTCGTAGTGGGGCGAGCGGCTTGATCGAACGCTGCTCCGGTCGCACCAATCGTCGAACCAGTGGTCGGCGCTTGCGTCGGCGTGGTCGCAGCTGACGGCTCGGTCGGCTGCGCTGCGGCGCCGAGCGCCGGTTGCGTCGGCGGTTCTGCGGCCTGAGCACCAGTCGGCGCAGCGTTGTTCGCAGCGACCGGCGCGCCGACCGCGGGAGGCGTTGGAGCGGAAGCTCCCGATGCTGTCTGCTCGGCGACCGTCGGCCGAGCACCCTGCAAAGGCGCCGACGGCTGCGCGGCAGAGCCTGCGCTCGAGCTCGGCGCAGCCACAGTCTGCGGGGCCTGCTCGGCGTTGACCGCGGGCGTGCTCTGGTTGCCCGAGCGGCCCATGTAGAACGCGCCTGCGGCGGCGATTCCGATCACGCCGATCCACACGACGGGGCTCGTGCCCTTCTTCGGTTCTGCGGACTCCGACGCCGTCGCCGCGGGCACGGGCTGAGCCTTCTTCTCGCTCGCCTCTGCGCTCTTCTTCGTCGCGCCCGCCTCGGCTTTGTCGCCCTTTTTGGCGTCGGCCTTGGCGTCCTTGGCGTCGCTCTTTTTCGCGTCGCCCTTCTTCGCGTCAGCCTTGGGCTCGGCTTTCTTGCCGTCTTTGGCGTCTGCGCCCTCGTCCGCCTTCTTCGCGTCGGCCTTCGCCTCGGCAGCGGGCTCGGCGGGCTCGCTCTTGGGGGGCGCTTCAGCCGCCGGAGGAATCGACGCGCGCTTCGCGATCGCCGCGAGGTGCTTGATGTCGACGATGCCCGAGCTCTCGTCCATCGCGTCGTCCGTGAGCGCCGGACCCGGCCGCAACGAAACGGGCGGCGGGGGGACGCTCGCAGACGAGCCGGTTCGGCTCGGGCGCATGAGGGCCGCGAGGCCTTCGAGATCGTCCTCGTTGTCCTGATCCTTCGACTGCGACATCGCCTGGTGCTCCGAGTGATTACGACGTGGGGTTTCTTGCTCTCGCTCGTCCGCAAACGGCGCGGCGAGCGGGTCGAATTCGTCGCGCGGGCTCTCGTCGAGCCGCGCGAGCACGCTGTCGACAAACGCGTCGACACCGCTGGGTTCTTTCACGGGCCACGCGCGAAGCGCGCGGTCTACCGCGACTAGACCATCGAGGTACGCCTTCGCTTGGGCGTCGTTCGCGACGAGCTTCTGCACCGTCGCGTCGTCGAGGCCGCGCTCGACTGCCGCCGAGAGCTCCCGCTTGCGCTTATCGTCCACGAGAACCTCCCTTCTTCGGCTCTGCTGTCGCCTGTGCATCCATTGCTGCCAACCAGTCGTCGCCCAACGCGTCCCTTAGCTTGCGCCGCGCTTCATGGACACGCCACGCGACGGTCCCTTCGCTGCATCCGAGCGCCTCGGCGATGTCCGCGTACGGCACCTGCTCGACGCACGCGAGAACGAGCGTGGTGCGAAGCGACTCGCTGAGTCCGTCCATCGCCGTGCTCAGCGCGCGATACGCCTGCGCGTTGGCGGCGCTGCTGTGCGGATCGGCGCCGACGCCATCGGCGATCGGCTCTGGAACCCGCGGATCGTTGATGTCCGCCGTCTCGCGCTTTCGTGAACGTTTGAGGTTGAGCGCCACGTTCACGCAGATGCGGTAGAGCCACGTAAACAGCTCTGCCCGACCGTCGAAGCGATCGATGGCCTTCCATGCGCGAACGAAGGTCTCTTGCGCCACGTCGTCCGCCTCGCCCCTGCTCCCCGTCAGGTGCAGCGCGAGCCGGTGAACTCTTG
Source organism: Deltaproteobacteria bacterium Ga0077539 (assembly GCA_001465015.1). GTDB lineage: Bacteria > Myxococcota_A > Polyangia > Polyangiales. Next base: position 34,461 of record LNEO01000128.1, read on the forward strand.
CGTGGTGCTTTCGCACGAGCTTGCCGAACGCGGCGCGGTCGCCCCCGCGGGCCAGCTCGAGAAGCGATGCGTCGGTGTCAGTCATGCGCGCGGCTTTTGCCCCTGGAAGCCGCAGCGCACGGGCGCGCGTTCGTCGCACGGCCGGCCGGCCGCCAGCAGGCAGCAGGTTGGTCGACCCTCGGCGAGAAGGCCGCTGAAAAGCGCGACACCTCTCGATCGATTGCGCGGGACCGTACTCCATCGTGCTCGTTTCAACAACAACACTTCATCGATCCTTGGGCGAAACATGGAGGGACGACCGCCGACCGCCGGCCACAGAATTGACGCCGCTCGGACGTCGCCCGTACGGTGCCACTGATCTCGACACGATGAGCGACGAAAGCAGCCGCGACCCCGATCCGTCCGACCGCCGAGAAGGCGGGCGGATTCCAATCGCTTTGCGGGTCGAATACAAGCGCGTCAACAGCTTCTTCGCCGACTACACCCGCAACATTTCCAAGGGCGGGACCTTCATCGCCACCTCCAAGCCGCTGCCCATCGGAACGGAGTTCGTCTTCGAGCTCTCGGTTCCAGACCTGGCCGAACCCCTTCGACTCAAGGGCGCCGTTGCGTGGCGCGTCGAAGCGGTGGACGCGACCGACGCGCAGCCGGCGGGCATGGGCATTCGGTTTCGCTACGACGATGACGAAGATCGGGCCAGCGTTCACCGCGTGGTCGAGGCGCTCGCGGTCAACAAGCTCGGGGCCGTCGTCGGCACCAAGCTGCTCACCCCGTCATCGGACAGCTAGAACAGCCCCGCCTTCGGTTGGCGACACGCATCGGTCCATTGGCGAAGTACACTGGGCCTCCCATATCCCGCAGGGAAGGCCATGACCCAAGACGACCTCGTCCAAGACATTCAGCGCCTCCGCAAGGAGCGCAACGCCATCATCCTCGCGCACTACTACGTCGACGGCGAGGTCCAGGACATCGCCGACCACGTCGGTGATTCGTTGCAGCTCGCGCAAGCCGCGCAGAAGTCCAACGCCGACGTCATCGTGTTCGCCGGCGTTCACTTCATGGCGGAGACCGCGAAGATCCTCAATCCGCGCAGCAAGGTCATCCTGCCGGACCTCGACGCAGGCTGCTCTCTCGCCGAAGGGTGCCCCGCGGATCAGTTCGGGCGCTTCGTCGCCAAGCACCCCGACCACTACGTCATCTCGTACATCAATTGCTCGGCGGGCGTGAAAGCGCACTCGCACTGCATTTGCACCTCGTCCAACGCCGAGAAGATCGTTCGCTCGGTGCCCGAAGGGCAGCCCATCTTGTTCGCGCCAGACCGCAACCTCGGCCGATACCTCATCCAGAAGACCGGTCGAGACATGACCCTCTGGCGAGGCGCCTGCGTCGTGCACGAGACGTTCAGCGAACGAAAGCTCATCGACCTCGAGGTTCGCCACCCCAAGGCCGTCGTCATCGCGCATCCAGAGTGCGAAGAGCCCATCCTTCGACGGGCGAAGTTCATCGGCTCGACGAGCGCGCTGCTCAAGTTCACCATCAGCAGCGCCGAGTCCGAGTTCATCGTCGCGACCGAGACCGGGATCCTGCACCAGATGAAGAAGTCCTCGCCCGACAAGGTCTTCATCCCCGCGCCCCCCGACGGCACGTGCAACTGCAACGACTGCCCGTTCATGAAGAAGAACACCCTCGAGGCGGTTCACAAGGCCCTGGCGACGCTCGAGCCCGAAATCACGCTCGATCCCGCCCTCGCCCAGCAGGCCAAGCGCTCGCTCGACCGCATGCTCGAGCTGTCGTAGCCGTCCGCTCGCCCGGCGACCCACATTGACGGCGGACCCGGTGCGGGTACCCTCCGCCGCCCTCATGACGCTGCACGAGCTCTACCAACACTATCGACATCTTACGGACCCGCAGTCGCTCGCGACGTTCGGCCCGGCCCTCTACGCGATCCTCGGCACGATCGTCTTCGCAGAGACCGGCCTGCTCGTCGGCTTCTTTCTTCCGGGAGATTCGCTGCTGTTCGCGGCAGGCGTGGTCGCCGCGACGACGCCAGCGCTCGACATCGTGAAGGTCAACGCGCTCTTGATTGTGTGTGCCATCGTCGGCGACGCCGTCGGCTTTCAGATCGGCGCCCGCGCGGGCATCAGCCTGTACAAACGAAAGAAGAGCTTCTTCTTTCGCCCCCAGCACCTCGAGCGCACCAAAGAGTTCTACGAAGAGCACGGCGGCAAGACGATCATCATGGCGCGCTTCGTCCCGATCATTCGGACGTTCGCGCCCGTCGTCGCCGGGATCGCGCAGATGCCCTATCGCCGATTCGCCATGTTCAACATCGTCGGCGGCGTTTCCTGGGTGCTGTCGATGACGCTGCTCGGGTACTTCCTCGGTCGCGTCATCAACCCCAAGTCCGTCGACAAGATCGCGCTCTTGATCATCTTCATCAGCGTCCTGCCGCTGGTGTTCGAGTACGTTCGCCACCGCAACAAGAAGCCCGCGCCCAAAGCCGACCTCGCCGCCGCCGAAGCGAGCGCAAAGGCAGCGTCCGACTCCGCGACGGTCGACAGCAAAGACTGACTCCCCGCGCCGTCCGAGCGACCGCCGAGACCGCCGCCACTCAGCTCGAGATGCGCTCTGCGACGAGCGCCATGAGCGCGCGGCGCGCGGCCGTGGCAGCCATGAACTGCGGTCTCTCGTCGGGGCGAAATCGCGACGCCTTGCGCTCGAGCCGCTCTTTGGCCCGCACGAGCAGCGCGTCCGCGTCGCGGCGACGGCCCGCGCGAAGCAGGCACCTGGCCTGCACCCAGCGCACAAAGGACTCGCCTTCGAGCATCTCGGCGCGCGGTCCCAACGCTTGTCCCGCCCGCTCGCTCGCGTCGAGCGCTCGCTCGACCTCGCCGTTGTTCAACAATTGCGCCGCCTCGATCGCCGTCGCGAGCGCGGCGAGCACTCCTCCGAGCGCCGGCGAGCTCGGTGAGAGGTCTCTGCTTCGCGCGCCCTCGAGCGTGAGGTGCATCGCCGCCCGCACGATCGACTGCTCGGCGAGCCTCCGCCAACCGCAGTCGCGCGCGCGCTCTGCGGCCTGCTCGCAGGCGAGTATCGACGCGTTGATCGACGTCGTCTCGCACTCGAACGCCGCGCGCACCGCCTCGAGCACCGCGCGTAACGCCGGAGCGCGAACGGCGTCGACCTCCCCGCGCGCGAGCTCGAGCTGCCGCCCAGCCTCTTCGTGGCGACCGACTCGAACGAGCATCGACACGAGGTTGATCCTGCCCTCAGCGATCGACGCCCGGTGCCCCAGCGCCTCGGCGTCGTGCAGCGAGTGCCTCGCCTCGGCGAGCCCGCCCGCAGGATCACCGGCGGCGAACCGCGCTTGCGCGCGGACCCGTCTCGCGCGCAGACGAAGGACGTCGAAGCCTGTTCCTGCATCTTCGAGCCACGACAGCGCTTCGTCGATCACAGCGTCGCCCTCGGAGGCTCTGCCGCTCGCGATGCTCACCTCTGCCAGGCGCACCACCGCCTGAACCCTCGCGCCCACGAGGCTCGCGTGGCTCTCTTCGAGCACGGCTCTCAGCGAACGATCCGCTTCTTCGAGCGAGCCGAGCGCGAACAGCGCCTCGGCGCAGAGCGCTCGCGCTCGAATCGACTGCGTCGCGTCCGTCGCAGAGTCCCGCGCCGCTTCAGCGTCGGCGCGCATCGCCTCGGGTCTACCGAGCGCGTCGTAGGCGCTGGCCCGCATGAGCAGCGTCTCGACCGACTCGTCCCGCGTCGCGGTGAACTCTAGAGCCCGCGTGCAGTGCTCGACCGCGTCGCCGTAGGCGCTCTCGGCGAGCGCCTGGTGCGCCGCGCGACGGAGCTGCTCTGCCGCCTCAAGTGTCCGTCCCGCCGCCGCGAAGTGCTGCGCGAGCACAGCAGGGTCCCGCGCCCGCACCGAACCGAGCCAGTCCGCAGCGTGGCTGTGCAGCGACCTTCGGTCGCTTTCGACGAGCATGGCGTACGCGGCGTCTCGCGCGAGCGCGTGCGAAAACGCGTACTCCGTGCAGTGCGCGAGCCGTGACACCGGCCGCTGTTTGACGAGCTCGGCGCGCTCGAGCGCGATCAGCGCCGCGCCGACCCCGCGAGCTCCTCGCAGCGCCGCGACGCCCTCGAGCCAGAACGTCGGGCCGAACACGCTCGCGCACTGCGCCACGCCACGCACGTCCGCGCCGAGCGCGTCGAGCCGCGCTTGCAACAGCGACTGGACCGCCGCGGGCAGCGCCACGAGCCCCGCGGCGCGCGCGCGAACCAGCTCCTCGAGAAACAGCGGGTTTCCTCCAGCGCGGCGGACCAGCGCACGCCGCTCGTCGACGTCGATGTCGATCGCGGACGACACGAGCGCCTCGCACGCGCGCTCCGAGAGCGGCGAGAGGCGCAGCTCGGTGCGCGCCATTCCGCGCCAGAGCACCGGATATCGCGCAGACAGCTCGGGCCGAGCGACGGCGAGCAGCGCGAGGGGAGCGCTCGAACACTCGTCGAACACCCGTCCCAGCGCGTCGACCGTCGCGCGATCGGCCCAGTGAAGGTCTTCGACGGCGAGGACGAGCGGTCTTCGAGCGAGCATCGCTCGAAGCATCGAAACGAGCGCGTCGAGCTCGCGCTGCGTCGTTTCCGAGAGCGGCGTTGCGCGTCGTTCCTGCGCATCGACGCCGTCCGTCGAGACGCCGAGCAGCGATAGAAACGCCTCGCGAAGGTCGCCCGTCGGCTCGAACCCGACGGACTTCGCCCACGCGAGCGCGGTGCATTCAGCGCTCGCGTCGTCCGCGCGCGCGTCATCGAGCGCCGCGATCGACCGCAGTCCTCGCGTCAACATCGCGTGCGGAACGTCGGACATCATCGGGTCTCCGCGCAGCACGATCCATCGCGGGCTAGGCTCGATCGATCGCGTTCGAGTCCGGAGCTCCGCGAGCAAACGGCTCTTGCCGATCCCCGCATCGCCCGTCACGAGCGCGGCGCGAGCGGTCTGTTCTTGAGCGCATTCGCTGACGAGCGCGGCGAGCAGCGCGAGCTCCTTTTCGCGTCCCACCGCGGCGATGCGCCGGCCGAGCAGTCGACTCTCGACAGCGCCGTCGTCCGCTTCGATCGACGATTGCCGGACGTCGACGATGCGAACGATGCCGTCGCTCACCGGCTCGAGCTCGAAATGTTCGTCGAGGCGCTCTGCCCCGTCGGACTGCGCGAGCACCTCTCCGCGACCCGCGCGATCGAGCACCGACGCGACGCGGTCGACGAGCGCTCCGGCGACAGCGCTGCCGCGAATCACCTCTGCCCATCCGGCGACGAGCGCCACGGACGCGCCCGAGGCTCGGGCCTCCAGCGCGAAGCGCGCCGCCATCACGAGCTCGTCGCCGCGGCCCTTTGCGAGGCCGAACCCCGCGAGCGTCGCGCCGCTCACGAGCTCCACACGCGCGCCCGCTGCCATGCAGCGCTTCGCCCAGGTGTCGTGGCGAGCAGGATCGATTCGCGCAGCGAGCATCGCGACCCATCGTCGCTCGTCGCGAGGATTGCTCACGGCAGCGCTTCCGGTCGATGCGCTCCCGTCGTCGTGGGGGCCGCTGGCGCGCGTCGAGCCCGCGAGCCAGTCGCGCGAATCGCTGTCTTCGAGCACCTGGTCGAGCAGCGCTGCCACCGAGAGCGCGTCGCCGGGACGGCGAGCTGGGTCCTTGTCCAGCAACGCTGCCACCATCGCGTCGAGCGCGAGTGGGACAGCCGGGTCGACCGAGGCGAGCATCGGCGCGGGGTCGAGCAGCACTCGCCCGAGCACCGCGACAGCATGAACGCTGCCAAACGGCGTCTCGCCGGCGACCGCTTCGAACAGCATGACTCCGACCGACCAGAGGTCGGATCGAGCGTCGACGCGCTCGCCGCGGACTTGTTCGGGGGACATGTACGCGGGGGTTCCCAGGATCGCGCCGGCGTCGGTGAGGACCGTTCCGTCGACGATGTGCGCGACGCCGAGATCGACGATCTTCGTCGGTCCGCCGTCGGAAGGCACGAACACGTTGCTCGGCTTGAGGTCGCGATGAACGAGACCGGCGCGATGCATCGCCGATGCGCCCCGAAGGACGTCGCGAAGCGCGCGGAGGATCGTTCCCCGATCGGTCTTTCGCGAAGCGCGCAGCCGTCCCAGATCGATTCCGTCGATCCACTCGGTCACGAGCCACGGCCTCGAGCGGCCGTCGATGTCGTCCGATCCGTGCGCGACGTAGCCGACGACGTTGGCTGACCGAACGCGAGAGAGCGCTACGGCTTCGCGCACGAAGCGAACGACCGTCACCGGCTCGTCGAGGTGGCCGTGCAAGCGCTTGACGGCGACCAGGTGACTCGTCTCGTGGTCGATCGCGCGATACACCTCGCCAAACGCGCCCGCGCCCACCCGCGTAAGCAACTCGAAGCGCCCAGCGACGCGCTGTGTCCCGTCGGCCACGGACGAGAGAGTCGTCGATTGTTCCCCCAGAGCGCAATCACGCAGTCGAGCAGCCAGCGATGACTCAGGGGTCCAGGCCGAGCACTTCGGCGGCCCAAGCGCGGCCGAAGGTCCGGCGGATAAAGGTGCGGAGCGCTTCGGCGTCCGGGCTCGTCCTGAGCGCGCGCAGGTAGTTGTCCTGCGTGTCCCAGCGGAAGTGGGGCGACGCCGAACCTTCGCGATAGAGCGTCATCGCGCGCCGGGTGTTCCACTGGATAAACGATCGAAACTGCGCGTCGCCGCGGAAGTACGTCGGATCACCGGCCTCGACCGCCATCGCGACCGCCATCGAGTAGACGACGAACTCGAGCGTCCCCGCGACCGCGTCACGCCAGCCGTAGCGCCAGAGCCCAGCGCGAGCGAGACCCACGCCCACTTCGCTGCCGTTCGTGTACGCCACCCACTCGTCGAAGATGTAGAGCGGCCGGTCGTCCCAGGCCGACGAGCCCTGCACATACAGCGCGAAGCGCGACCCGCGGAGGCTCGCCGGAACGTAAGGCGCCACCGCGCTCTTGCGAATGTTGGGCTCGACGATGATCACGCCGCGATCGTTCATCACGTAGAAGCCGTTGGCGCGACGCCCAGTCATGTTGCGGTAGTTGCGGAGATGAGAGTTGATTCCGTGTGTGGTCTCGTGGCCGTACGTCACGAGGTCCGAGTCCGCATAGGTGTCGCCGTACGAGAGCGGCAAGTGACGGATGATGTCCGTGAGCTCCGCGCCCCACGCGCTGTTCGAGCGCGTGTGCTGCGATGGCCAGGCGATGAACGTCGGGTCTCCTGCGCTCGGCGGGGCCGTCGCGTCCGGGCTCGAGCCGGTGTCTGGCGGAGCGACGCCCGAATCGGGTCGCGCGACCCCTGAGTCCGGCCGCGCGACGCCAGAGTCCATCGGCGGTGGCGGTGGCGGTGGCGTGACCCCGCTGTCGACTCCCGAGTCCATCGGAGGCGGTGGCGGTGGCGGTGGCATCGCGGGCACTTCCGCGCATTGATCGTCCCGCCCAGGCGGAAGCGTGACGCAGCCACCAGCGCACGCCTCGCGCAAGAGCACGCCGCGAATGCACAGCACGCGCGTTTGTCTCGTGCGGTTGCAGGTGAAGTTGGTCAGCCACGACCACTCGTTGCATGGCTCAGAACCGGCGGGCGGCGAGCACACGTCGTCGGTCCCCGGAGGCCTGGTGATGCACGAGCCGGGGCAGCGAATGCGTTCGAGTCGACCGCGGTGACAGCGCACCATTTCGTTGGCGCTGATGCAGGTGCGGAAGTTCCATCCGGCATACCGGCCGCATGCTTCGTCACCGGGTGGAGGCGGCGGAGGCGGCGGAGGCGGTGGCGGCGGTGGCGGTGGTGGCGGCGCAGGTCCACCGTCGTCGCCCATGCTCGCGCCGCACTCGACAGGAGTCGTCCCCCACGCGCGCATCCTCGCCACGACGCGGTCGTAGTTGCGCGGAACGTCCCCGAAGATGTCCCGTCCCGTCCCATCGAGCAGGTACGCGCTGTTGATCCTCAGGATCGCGCCGTTGCCACGCTGCATCACCGGGCCGCCCGAATCGCCGGGACACAAGTTGGTGGTCGTTCGTCCCTGCGCGAAATCGAAGCGTCGCTTGACGCCGCTCCCGATGGACGAGTTGCGACGCGTGCATCCATAGCCATAGAGCGCGAGCGGCTCGCCGTTGCCAGGGTGCGCGCGCCCCATGCACGTCGGTCGCGCGACGTCCGCGCCCACCGGCGTCGCGAGGTGCAAGATCGCCACATCCCCGTCGCCCGCGTCGCGATCGAAGCTCACGTACCGGTCGATCGTGTAGTTGCGCGCCGCTTCTTCCGCAGAGCGCTTGATCACGAAGCGACCCCAGCTCCCTGGCGTGTCGCGCGTCGCGAAGTCCACGCAGTGCGCAGCGGAGATGATCACGTCTGGAGCGATCAGCGTCGCGGTGCACATCCCTCCGCCGACGTACATCGTTCCGACCTCGGGCCGCTCGAAGGTGTCGACGCCCGCGACGACCTCGTCGTTGTTGACCCCCGGCCCTTCATCGAGCGGCGCTTCGACGCAGCCGTGCGTCGCAGCGAGCGCGGCAACGAGCAACGCGCTCGCAATCCCAGCAAGTGTTCTTCGAGAGCTCATGGCGTTGTTGAATCTCCAACGACGCTCCAATCCACAGGCCGTGCCAGCGCGCGCTGCGCGCGAAATTCCGCAGATCTGCCGCGGTTTACGCACGCGTGCCGCGATGTGCGACCGCTCGCTGTGCGAATACCGCAGTACTCACTGTCGCTCGCGCTATCCGCCTCTCGCGAATGCAGCTCGCGCCTGTTCGCCGCTCCGTGTGAGCAGCGATGATCAGCGCGCGCTGCGAGACGCGACGGCGTGATGGACTGGCGCGTCAGGGTTCGCGATGACTTCGCGGCCGACGAGCCACGACTCGCCCGCGGCGTACACCGCTGCGTCGACGGCGGCTTCGACGTCCGAGAGCTCACCGCTCACGACGAGGTAGCCCTTGCCGCCGATGCCCCGCGCGAGGTGCAGGTCGACGAGGGTGACTTGCGCAGCCTTGAGCGCAGCGTCTGCAGCGCGAACAGCGGACGCGATCGATGACAGTTCGATCGCGCCGACCGACGAGAGAGGGGGCCTCTCGATGGACGCGCCCGCGACCGCGAGCCCCACAGCCTCGTGTACATACGCGAGCAGAACGCTGTCGATGCGAGACGCCCCCGCGGCGCTCACCGCGGCGGCGAGAGACTCTTCGACCTCGGCCTCACCGCCCGAGAGCGCGAGCCAGTACTTGCCAGGCGTGATGGGCTCCGAACGAATCACCACGACGTCCGCGCGCTTCGACGCGGCGTCGAGCGCGACGTAGCCGCGCGCGATCGAGGCGAGCTCGAGCACCCCCAACGCGGGGCCCGCGAGAACGATCTTCGAGTCGGCGTTTCGCTCCGTCACCAACGCTCACACGATGCGGAAGGCGTCCTTCAAAGTGCACCGACGCTCGCGCGTAAACGTGCGGCACGTCGTCAGCCCTTCGCCGGTCGGCGAGGCGATCGTCCAGCTCGTGTAGCCCTCGCCGCCGCAGCCGATGCCCGCGAAGTTGGGCGCGTTCTTCACGAAGATGCTCGTGTTCATCGCGCGCGCGGCCTTCGAGAGGTTCTCGATGTTGGTGCTCCACATCGTGGCGGTGTGACCGTAGAAATGCTCGACGCGACGCGCGATCGCGATCGCATCGTCGACGTCCTTGGCGCGCACGACGCCCATCACGGGCATGAGCATCTCGTGCTGCACAAACGGGTGCTCTTCGGGCAGCTCTGCGAACAAGAGCCGCAGGTCGTCCCCGGCGCTCTTGCCGATCGACCGGAGGATCACCGCGGCGTTCTTGCCCACGAAGTCACGGTTGACGTGGTTGTCTGCCGTGATGAGCACCTTCTCGAGCTGGCGGACTTCTCCAGCGGTCAGCTCGTAGGCGTTGCACTTCTTCATCTCGGCGCGGAGCTTGTCGATGATCGAGCCGACCGCGACGATCTCTTTCTCGCACGTGCAGATGACGTTGTTGTCGAAGCTGGCGCCGGCGATGATGCCGCGCGCGGCCTCGGCGATCTCGGCGGTCTCGTCGACGATGGCCGGGGGATTTCCAGGGCCTGCAGAGATCGCGCGCTTGCCCGAGCGCATGGCTTCTTGCACGACGGCGCCGCCGCCGGTGACGACGACGAGCCGCGCGAGCTTGTGTCGCATCGCGGCTTGGGCGCTCGCGATCGAGGGCTCGGCGACACAGCAAATCAAGTTCTCCGGAGCGCCCGCGCTCACGGCGGCGTCGCACAGGATCGAGACGAACCACGCGCTCGTCTCTTTCGCGAGCGGGTGGACGTTGAAGACCACCGCGTTGCCGCCGGCCACCATCCCGATCGCGTTGTTGATGATCGTCTCGGTGACGTTGGTGCACGGCGTGATCGAGGTGATCACGCCGAACGGCGCGCGCTCGATCAGCGCGAGTCCGTTGTCGCCGGAGTACGCGATGGGCTCCAAGAACTCTGGGCCCGGCGTCTTGGTGATCGCGACCTTGTTCTTGATCTTCTTGTCTTCGACGCGACCGAGCTTGGTCTCGGCGACGGCGCGGTGGCTCATCTCGTCGATGAGCGGCAGCGCGGCGTTGCGCAGCGCGCGAACGACGTTGCGTCGGGTCTCGAGCGGCATCGCCTCGTACGCCTCGAACGCCTTGCGCGCCGCGGTGAACGCGCTGTCGACGTCGTCGAAGACGCCCCGTCGTCGCACGTGCACCGCGGGGGCGACCGCTTGCGTCGCGGCGCCCTTGGAGCTCGCGCCGAGCCCCTCTTTTTTCAGGCGGTCGACGACGAGCGAGACGATCTGCTCGATCGAAGGGTCATTGGGCCGCATCGTGTGACGCCTCTCCTTGGCTGCGTGCAGCAGAGCCGGGTTGGGAGCAAGACATGCGAGATCTCGAATTCTTGTGCGTTCAAGCTGTTACTGCGCGAGCGCGTCGCCAACCCGAAGCATCGCCGTCACGGCTCAGACTTTGCGAAACGTCGTCTCTCCGCCGACCTCGAGGAGGTCGACGATCGCCATGACCACTGTATCGACGGGACGCTCTCGGGTGGCCTCGGTCTGCCTCGCGCTCGAACCGGCTGCGATCAACACCACCTCGCCCTCGCCCGCCCCGACCGCGTCCGCCGCGACGAGCGGCGCACCAGTCGGGTTGCCCTGGGCGTCGCAAGGCCGCACCACGAGGAACTTCAGCCCCTCGAGCGTGGACTCCTTGCGAGTCGCGACCACCGTGCCCGTGACGCGTGCGATCTGCACGGCGCTCAGGCCCCGGGCGCAGACTTGGACGCCGCCGGCCCGCGGCCGAGCGGCAGAACTTCGTCGATGTTCGCGTGAGGCCTCGGGATGATGAGCACGCTCACCATTTCGCCGATGCGCTCTGCCTCGCGTTGGCCGGCCTCGGTCGCCGCCTTCACCGCGGCGACGTCGCCGCGAACGATCACCGAGGTGAAGCCGCCGCCGACCTTCTCGTAGCCGACAAGCTGCACCCTGGCTGCCTTGACCATCGCGTCTGCAGCCTGAACAGCCGCCGCGAATCCCTTCGTCTCGATGATGCCCAGCGCGTCACTCATGTTGCGGTCCTTCTATCACGTATCGAGGTGGGTGAGCGATCGAGCACTCCCTCGATCCGCCACTGATTTTACAGCGATCGTCTCGCTCTCAGCGATCGAACTTCGTCTCTTGCTTCTTGCCCTTGACCGAGCGCAGCGCGCCGCGCGCTGCTTCGGCGGCGGCGTCGACCTCGGCCTCGCTGCCGGACAAGTAGAGTCGACCGAACGCGCCGTAGGGCTGGATGTTCACGAGGAACACGTTGGCGGCCTTCTCGGCTTCGTTCGCGGCCAGGACGATGTAGCCCGCCGGGTCGGTCTCGAGGATCCACAAGCTCTGGCCCGGCAGGATCATCATGCCGGCGGAGTTCTTGTTGATGATCTGCGCCTGGTAGGGCTCGATCCCGCGGATGATCGTGTCCGTCGGCATGTTCGGCGCGAGGCGCTCTTCTTCTTTGAGCCCGAGCGAGTCGAGGATCGCCTGTCCGGCGTCCATGACCTGCCCTTTGTCCTCGTGGTGAACCTCGAGCAAACCATACGCGCGCTCGACCACCTGCACGGCAGGGGCGACCTTGGACGCCTTGAGCGCCACGTCGGTCACGCGGTTGATGGCCATCCCTGGCGCGATCTCGACCCACAACGATGCCATCGAGGGGATCGGGAGAAATCCGCGCGCAGTCTTGCCGATAAACGACGCGAGCTGCGGCTGCAGGGAATCTAGAAACACGTACGTGCGAAGCGAGACGTTCGCCATGGCGCAATGGCGGTATCACGCCTCACCTCTCCGTCGCAACGGTAGAAACCAGCCCGTTCGAACTTCGGCGCGGCGCGTTCAGGGCGCGCTCGGATAGCGTTTTTGCATCGCCGCGACGGAGCTCCGGACCAGCGCTTCGAGCGCAGCCGCATCGACGCCCTCGAGGCTCGGGAGAGACAGGCAGGACTTTCCCAGCTTGTGTTTTCCCAGCTTGCGCAAGAGCGCCTCTTTGCCATCGAAGCCGTCCATCAAATAGACGGTCAGGTTGTTCGAGCGCGGTGAAAACCCGGCCAACGGCCAGTCGCCGCTCCGACCGGTGTCGTAGACGTACCGATATTGGCCGAAGCCGACGATGCTCGTTCCCCAGAGTTTCGGCTCGAATCCCGTCCATTCGCGCATCCACCGGCAGAGCGTCTCGGCCTGGGCGCGCCGCGCACCGTCGACCGTCGCGAGAAAGCCCTCGACCGACCCCTCGCTGGCTTTGGTCTTCATCGCCGTTTTCGACGCGCTCTTCGACGGCTTCACAGGCTTCTTCGGCGCCTTGGTCGCAACAGGAGCTTTCTTCGTCGGCGCCTTCGCCGAGGGCTCGTTCTTCACAGCTCGCCTGGTGGTCACGCTCGATTTCGACCTTCCCGCCGCGAATCGCTCCCGGGCGATCCGCACGCTCGCGCAGCGTCGGCCGCCTCGTCGACGCTGGCAAGAATCGCGCGGGCGCGCTCGTGCAGCGCGATCGCCGCGGGCAAAGGGCGCATGCCCTTCGGCGTCCGCTCGAAGAGGGGGACGCCGAGCTCGCGCTCGAGGTTTCGAATCTGCCGCGTCAACGGAGGCTGCGAGATGTGCAGGCGCGCGGCGGCGCGCGACAGGTGCTCTTCTTCGACGACCGCGACGAGGTACCGAAGCTGATCGAGGCTCACGGGCGCGAGCATAGCCGATCGGTCGATACCCAATGAGTATTGGAAGCGAGGCGCCGATCGACGTCATGGTCGCCGAGAAGATGGCCATCGAGATCCTCTCGCCGCGCGAGCAAGTGAAGCTCAGGCGCGCCGCCCGCTGCGCGGCGCTCACCCTCGCCCACGTCAAGTCCAAGCTGTCCGCGGGCGTCACCACGGCAGAGATCGACCGCTGGGCGCGCGAACACACGAAATCATCGGGCGCCAGGCCGAGCCAGCTCGGCTACAAGGGCTTTCCTGCGGCGGTGTGCACGAGCAGAAACGCCGTCGTTTGCCACGGGATTCCGCGCGACGACGAGGTGCTCGGACGAGGCGACATCGTCAACGTCGACGTCACTTCGGAGCTCGACGGGTTTCACGGCGACCTGTCCGAGACGATCGCGATCGGGGCGCTCAGCCGCGAGGCCGCTCACGGCACGGACGTGTCCCGGCGATGCCTCGACGCCGCGATCCTGGTCGTTCGCGATGGCGCGCGCCTCGGCGACATCGGCGCGGCGATCGAGGCCCTCGCGTCGCGCGAGGGATGCTCGGTCGTGACCGACTTCGACGGCCATGGAATCGGCCGAAGGATGCACATGGATCCGCACGTGTCGCACGCGGGATTCGCCGGCACCGGCGCTCGGCTCCGCGCGGGAATGGCCTTCACCATCGAGCCGCTGATCAACCTCGGCTCCCCAGCGGTCCGCGTGCTCGAAGACCAGTGGACCGTTGTCACAGAGGACGGATCGCTCTCGGCCCAGTTCGAGCACACAGTCCTCGTCACGCGCGAGGGCTGCGAGGTGCTCACGCGCCTGCCCTGACCCCCTCCGACGCCCCGTCGTTTGAAAACGT
>LNEO01000129.1 GCA_001465015.1 Deltaproteobacteria bacterium Ga0077539
TCGCCCGACGGACGTCGACGAGCTACGAATGCTCATCGAGCAGGGATCCTCGCAGATTCCAGGGCACCAACGCGGTCGCTAGCTCGCGGGTGGGGGGATGTGAGAACGCGGATCGACCGGCCTTCGACCGCTCTAGATTTTGACCGCACGCCTGCAGAGTCCGTACGATGTACGGGCGATGCCCGAGTTCGTGTACGAGGCCAAAGCACGCACCGGCGAGGTCCGGAGGGGCGTGCGCGAGGCGGAGAACGAAGACGCCGTCTCCAATTGGCTGAGGTCACAGCAGCTCAATCCTCTCAAGGTCAAGAAGAAGAGCCGCGACTTCAACATCACCATCGGCCAGGGCGTCGGGCCGAAGGACCTCGTGATCTTCACGCGGCAGTTCTCGACGATGATCGACGCCGGTCTGCCGCTCGTGCAGTGCCTCGACATCCTCGCGAACCAAAACGACAACCCCTTCTTCGCGAACATCCTCCGCGACGTGAAGAACAACGTCGAGCAGGGGCGCAACTTCAGCGAGTCGCTCGCGCGTCACCCCAAGGTGTTCGATCACCTGTACTGCAACCTCGTGAAGGCCGGCGAAATCGGCGGTATTCTCGACACGATCCTCAATCGCCTGGCGATCTACATCGAGAAGCGCGTCAAGCTCGCGCGTCAGGTCCGCGGCGCCCTCGTCTACCCGTCGGCGATCGTCGGCATCTCGGTGATCGTCATCAGCGTGCTGATGACCTGGGTCATTCCCACGTTTTCGCAGATGTTCGCGGACTTCGGCGCGGCCGATCAGATGCCCGCGCTCACGCAGCTGGTCATCAACATCTCGAACGGCTTCGTGAAGTGGTTTCCCGTCGCGGTCGTTCTCGTCGGCGGAACGGGCGCCGCGCTCACGTGGGGCTATCGCCAGCCAGCAGGCAAACACTTCGCCCACCGATTGCTGCTCGAGATGCCGCTCATCGGGCCCGTCATGCGAAAGATCGCCGTCGCGCGGTTCACCCGCACGCTCGGCACGCTCTTGTCCTCGGGTGTGCCAATCCTCGACGCGCTGGACATCGTCGCTGCGAGCGCAGGAAACGTGGTGATCGAGAAGGCCATTCAGACCGCGCGCGCGCGCATCTCCGAGGGCCGCAACCTCTCCGAGCCTCTCCTCGAGACCAAGGCGTTTCCGCCGATGGTCGTGCAAATGATCGCCGTCGGTGAGCAGACCGGAGCGATCGACACGATGCTCAACAAGATCGCCGACTTCTACGAAGAAGAAGTGGACGTCGCCGTCGCCTCGCTCACCTCGCTGCTCGAGCCGCTCATGATGGTCGGACTCGGCGGGATCTGCGGCGTGATCTTGATCGCGATGTACCTGCCGATCTTCGAGATCGCCGGCAAGGTCAAGGCGAGCTGACCGACGCTTCGGCGCATCGCGATGTCGCAACCGACGATCCCTCCTCCGCCGCGGGCGATCAATCGCAGCAACGAGGTCTTCTCGACGCGCACAGAGGCGCCACAGGATTCGACGGTCGATCGCCTCCGCGGTCGCCTCGTGCGCCTCACTCTGGCGCGACTCGCCGCCGTCACGGGGCTGCTCACGATCGTCCTCGTCGGATCGTCCGGGCTCCCCTCTTCGATTCTGACGAGCACGATCGTCGCGGTCTACGCGATGTCCATCGCGTACGCAGCGTGGCTCGCTCGTGGCCGAAACCTCAATCGCCTGGCCGTGCTGCAGATCGTGCTCGATCTGTTCGCCTACGTCGCCGTCGCGATCGTCACCGGTGGGCCGGCCTCGCCGCTCGGGTTCTTCGTCGCCGTTCCAGCGCTGAGCGCGGCGCTCGTGCTGGGCAGCAGCGCGTCTCGCATCACCGCGGCGGCGAGCGCCGTGCTGTACGGGCTCGTCACGATCGCCTACCTCTACCGTTGGCCTGCGTCGCTGTGGATCGGGTTGCATGTCGAGCTGTCGCGCGACGAGCTCGCCGTGCAGCTCGTCGCGCACGCAGTCGCGATCCCGCTCGTCGCCGCGCTCGGTAGCGCCCTGGCCGAGCGCTTGCGCCGCGCGGGCGGCGCGCTCGTCGAGCTCGAAAACAAGCGCGCCGATCTCGTGGTGTTGCACGAGGACGTGTTGCGCTCGATCCCGGTCGGGTTGCTCACGATCTCGTCAGGCGGAGAGATCGACGGCGCAAACCCGGTCGCCGAGGCGTTGCTCGGCAGAACGAGCGCTTCGATGCTGGGCGTTCAGGCGCGGGAGGTGCTCACGTTTCTCGACGAAGCAGCGCTCGACCGAAACTCGACCGTCTCGGGCTCATCGCGGGTCCTTTCGGGGCGCGACGCGCTGTATCTCGCCTGGACCCTTTCGCCGCTCGTGGATCGAACCGGCGCCGTTCGCGGCAGACTCGTCGTGCTCGAGGATCGAACGCAAGGAGAACAGCTTCGAGCACAGGTCGAGGCGGCCGAAACGCTCGCGGTGCTCGGGCGTCTCGCCGCGGGGCTCGCGCACGAGATCCGCAATCCGCTGGGCGCGATTTCGGGATGCGTCGAGCTCGTACGAGAGTCTGCGTCGCTCTCGGCCGAGGATCGCGAACTGCTCTCGACGGTGCTTCGTGAGTCTGCGCGGCTCAACGGGCTTGTTGGCGAAATGCTCTCGTTCGCACGCCCGCGACCGCCAGCGTTCGAGCGCGTAGCGATCTTTCAGCTCCTGGTGGACTTCGCGGCCATGGCGTCCAAAGAATCGACCTCGACGGCGCCGATCGTCGTCGACGCGCTGTGCGATCGAAGCGTGTTCGCGAAGGTCGATCCGCAGCAGCTGCGCCAGGTCCTTTGGAACCTCTTTCGCAACGCGGTTCAGGCCACGCCCGACGGCAGCGCGGTCGAGCTCTGGGCGGCGCGCGATGCTGGTGCGCCCGCGATCTTCGTCGCCGACCGCGGCGTCGGCATCGCCCGCGAGTCACGGCAGAAGATCTTCGAGTCGTTCTACTCCGAGAACAACAGCCGAGGCACCGGGATCGGCCTCGCGCTGGTCCGACAGATCACCGAAGCGCACGGCGGTTCGATCGAGCCGCGAGAGCGCGACGGCGGAGGGACAGTGTTCGTGCTGCGGTTGACGGATCCAGACGGCGATGAACCCGCGGCGGATCAGCGCTGATCTGCGGCGCGCTCGCGCGCCTCGATGCCATCCGCGAAGAACTTGCCGTACTCGACGAAGCTCGAGAGCGAGAGCGCGACGCTGATGAGCATGAGCCACTGGCCAACGAGGTTGAAGTCGACCGGCCTGTCGTAGAACGGGATCGCGCGATACGGAAAGTGGATGATCAGAAATAAGATCCCGAGCATCTGAATCGCGGTCTTCCATTTGCCGCCAGATTGAGCGGCCATCACGATGCCCTCGGACGACGCGATGGCGCGAAGTCCGGTGATGGTGATCTCGCGCGCGACCAGCACCACCACCATCCACGCCGGGATGCGCCCCATCGGAACCAGGTAGACGAGCAACGCCATGACGAAGAGCTTGTCGGCGAGCGGGTCGAGAAACTTTCCTACGACGCTCTCGACGCCCATCTTTCGCGCGAGGTAGCCGTCGAGAAAGTCCGTGATCGAGAGCAGTCCCCAGAGGTGCGCGGCGATCATGGCGCTGAGCGGCGTCGCCAACGACACGAAGTACAAGACCAGCGGGATCGCGACGATGCGCGCCATCGTGAGCGCGTTGGGGATGTTGAGCGCGTCCGCCCAGAACGCTTTGCGCCGACGCTTCGGTGATTCAACGCTCACGGGTTGCTCCTCGGGTCCTCGGTGGGCGCGACGCGCACCGCGACGACGCCGTCGCCAGAGAGCACCACCATGCCCTCGCGGTCTTCGAGAGTGACGCCCGGCGACCAGGCGACGAGGGCCTCGGGCGCGACCGTGGCCGACGCCGCCCCCTGCGCGTTGTGAATTCTGAGCACTCTGACCGTTCCTTCTGCCTCGAACGCGATCGCGCCGCGACCGACGAAGCTCGCCGCGCGCAGCCCCGCCGCGACGATCGTGTGATCGACGTGCAGCCCGCCGTCGAAGCCGATCACATGGCGCTCGAGCACCCAGAGGGACTCGTCGCGCAGCACGAGCAACGTGCGCTCGAAGCGCGCGCGCGGGGGGAGCGCGCACCAGCCGCTCGCGATCCAACACAGCGCGGGGCTTCCGTCGAACGCGTCGCCGGTCCGGCTTCGCAGCGCCGGTCCGCGGGTGCAATCGACGCCGAACGTCGAGCGATCGAAGCGCAGCGCGCAGCCTTCGTACGCCAACAGCATTCCATCCATGAGCTCGAGGGTGCGACCCGTCGCGACCAAAACGCGCTTGCTGCACCAGGCGGCGAGCGTGCTCGGCGCGACGCGATCGTCCCCGAACATCTCGCCCGGTTCGCGAGTCACCCACCGTCCAGGAGCGGACGGAGTGTCCGATGCGATGTGCACCGTTCCGGGCTCGAGCGACGCGGGGTCGAGGTCGTCGGTGACCCCTGGCACATCCATCGCAACCGCTGCGTTCGCAGGGACGAACGGAGATGCGCCAGAGCCGTACTGCGCTTCGAGCGCCTCTTCCATGCGTCGCGCCATGCCGTCGTGGCCGGCCCGCGAGAAGGCTTCTTTCGCCTTGGCGAACTCCGACAGCCGCGACCAGCAGAGCCCGAGGTAGCCCCACGCGCGCACGTGCCCGGGATCGCGCTCGATCACCGGAAGAAGATGAGCCACGGCCTCGCGAAGCTGCGCGGTCTTCAGGTACGCGAGCGCCAGGTTGATCCTCGGCGGCAGGCTGTCAGGAAACTGCCGTACGATCTCTTGGTACAGCTCGATCGCGCGCGGATAGACCCCGAGCTTGAAGTAGAGCTTGCCGAGCAGATCCTGCGCGGATGGGTCGCGCGGCTGCATCTTGAGCGCCGTTTCGAGGGAGTCGCGCGCGAGATCCAGCTTCCCCTCGGTCAGCGCCTCGCTGCCGCGATACAGCTGGTACAAAAAGTCTTCTGCGTCGACTTCGGACGATGAGCGCGGCTTGGTCATTCGTTGCGTTCGCGCGGACTGTACCGCAGCTTGGCCCCCGCGCTCGACCGCACATTGTCGAGCCGACCGCGACGGCGTACCTTTCGCGCCCGTGTTCGGACACTACGCACGCGCATTGGCAGCCCTCGCGCAGGGAGTTCGAATCGATAGGCCTCCCCCGGGGACGCTGCGTCGCGGTTGGTTCGGCCTCGATTCATCGCGAGCGCCAACGCTTTTGCTCTGGCTGGCGATCTCCGCGGTCGTCGCGGTTCTAGCGATCGCGATCGTTCGAAGGGTCCGCTCGCGGTGAAGCCAAACGTCGGCCGGACGCTGCTGGCGGTCACGATCTTCGCGATCTTTGTGTACGCGATCCTCGCGATCGCCTCCGACGTCAAGTCGCTTCGAGCTGTCCTGGGCAGCTTCGACTGGTCGACGTTCGTGCTCGCGCTGGCGCTCGCCTTCGGCAACTACGTGCTGCGGTTCGGCAAGTGGGAGTACTACCTGCGCCATCTCGGCATCGGCGCGGGCGGACCGGGCTCCAATGTGTTCGTGCCCATTCCGCGAGGAGAGTCGTTCGCGATATTCCTCGCGGGATTCTCGATGAGCATCACCCCTGGCAAGGCCGGCGAAGTGTTTCGCAGCGCGCTGCTCGCGAGCGCGCGCGGCACGCCAGTGGCGCGATCCGCTCCCATCGTGATCGCCGATCGAGTCACAGACTTGTTGGCGTTGGTGCTGCTGGTTGGCGTCGGCAGCGCGTATTTCGCAGGCTACGCATGGATCGGGCTCGCCGCGCTGGCGCTCGTGCTCGTCGTGTTCTTCTTCGTGTTCGTTCCAGCGGCCACCGAGCTTTTGCTGTCCTTGGTGGCGAAGATCCGCCCTGTCGCGCGCCTCGTCCCCAAGCTGCGCGAAGCGTACGACGCCCTTCGCACGACGCTCTCGCCCTCGGCGGTGATCGCGATGACGCTCGTCTCCATCGTGGCATGGGGGCTCGAGTGCGTCGGGCTCTGGGTCATCCTGCGCGGCCTCGGCCATCCTGCCTCGCTCGCGCTGTCGTTCTTCGTGTACGGCACCGCCACCGTCGCAGGCGCGATCGCGATGCTGCCCGGAGGCCTCGGAGGAACCGAGCTCACCATGCGCACGATGCTCACGGGTCTCGGCGCGATGCCCGCGGCTCCAGCCGCGGCCGCGACCCTCCTCGTGCGAATCGCGACGCTGTGGTTCGCGGTGCTCGTGGGCTTCGTCGCGCTCTGGGTCTTTCGGCGCCGGTTCGATCGACGCGTCCTCGAGGCGTAGCTTCGAAGCGCGATCGCGGTCTACGCGAGCGATACGACGTAGCTGGCCGAGGCCGTCCTCACGAGAAGCCGCGTCGCCTCGTCGTTGAGCACCACGAGCGCGAGGACACAACAGCCGACCTCGTCGTTGAGCGCGAACGAATGAACGTCCACGACCCGCGCGACCGTCGCGCCGTCGTCGCGCACGATCGTGCAGCGATCCACAGGACCGTCGTAGATCGCGCCGAACAGCGCTGGCCCGCGAGCGGCCAACGCGGTCGCGCCCTGCATCCACGGAACGTCGACGAAGCTGTCGCCCCCGTCCCTGCTCACCTTGCCGACGCCGCGCGCGAAGCCAAATGCGAGCAGCTCGCCCTCTCGGACCGCAGCGACGATGCCGTCGGTCGCGTCGCCGCGTCGCTCGCTGGTCCGCTCGGAAGAGCGATCGACGCCGTCGTTGGTCCTCAACGTGTCCGTTCGCGACGAGACGAGCGCGTCCGCGTCGCGCTCTGCGATGGGGACGAACGATCGCTGCGCCGGCGCCGCAAGCGCGAACACCGGCGGACCGTCGACGATCTTGGGAATCTCCAACGTCGCCGGCCCGTCCGCGTCGTCGTCTCCCCGATCGAGTGGCGGCAGTTCTCCGAGCTCGATCGCGCTCTCGTCGAGTCCCTCGAGGTCCGCGGTGAGCGCCTCGTACTCACGATCGACTGTGAGCGAACGTTCGTCATCGAGCGGCGCCTCTCCGTCGTCGGTGATCCAAGAGCCAGCGCGAGCGACGTCATCGTCGAGGGGATCGAGCGCAGGATGCATGGCTTCGTCGTCTTCGCCGACCAGCGTGAGCTCGTCGACGACCAACACCGCCGCCACCATGTCGTCGGACTCGGTGTCATCGAGGTCGACCCGGGACTCGTCGAACGCGATCACGGACTCCTCTCCGAACCCGACTGGCTCGTCGTCACGATCGCTCAGAGCGCGCGGGTCAGCCATCACTGCGCCCTGCCGGCACAGGGCGCCCGAGCTTCTCGAGTACCAGCTTCATGTCGGCCCACGTGTCTCTCTTCGCGTCGGGGTTTCGAAGCAGATACGCCGGGTGCCAGGTGACCAGCACGGGCACGCCCATGTATTCATGCCATCGTCCGCGAAGCCGCGACATCGACTCTGATTTCTTCAGCAAAAACGAGGTTGGCGTCCGTCCCCACGAGACGATCACGCGCGGGCGCACGAGCTCGATTTGCCGCTCGAGAAACGGCCCGCACGCCATGGATTCATCGGGCTCGGGCGGCCTGTTGTTGGGCGGCCGACACTTCGCGACGTTGGCGATGTACACGTCGTCCTCAGTCATGCGCATCGCCGCGAGGATGCGATCGAGCAGCTTTCCTGCGGCGCCGACGAAGGGCTTTCCGATTCGATCCTCGTCGGCGCCTGGGGCTTCGCCGACGAAGAACAGCTCCGCGTCGTGGTTGCCGCGCGCGAACACCGATTGGGTGCGCCCGTCGCAGAGCCGGCATCGCCGACACGCGCGCGCCTCGTCCTCGATCAGCGCGAGAGATTTCTTGCGCTCTTCGGAGGTCGTAACCGGTCCCCAGATCGGCTTGGGATCGCTGAACAACGCAGTTGCATCGCTGCTCGAAGGTGGCGCTGCGGTCGGCGGTGAGGGCGTCGCGCGCACACGGTCGACCTCGGGCGCGCCCACGGTCGCGGCAACGGGGGCTGCTTGCGCGGCGACGCTCTTGGGCGCCGAGGGCGCTGGAGCGCTGACGGGAGCGGTCGGCGGCGTCGCGGGCGAAGCCGCGCGCTGTAGAGGCGCGGTCTCGTCTCGGACCGCCGCGACGGACACGGTCGACGCGTTTGCGCTCTGACCAATCGGCGGCAGAGACGGCGCTCCTCGACGACGCAGCGAAGTCGCGCCGGACTCGCGCGCCCAGTCGAAATGCACGGTCCAACCTCGAATCAGCGCCGCGAGCTCGTCTCGATCTCCGTCTGCCATCGTTAGGGACTGCCGTGGCACTACCACCCCGCTCGGCGCTTGCGCAAACCCGCGGCGAAGCTCGCGCCGCGCGCACGCTCGGCGCGCTGCGATCGCGTCGAGAATTTGCGAACGTGGTCGGCTCGTGTTGAAGACATCGGTCGTGCTCTTGAACCGGCGCGCATTCACGTTCACCGTCGCGGCGCTCGGCTGCCACGCGTGCAGCGGCGAGCGGGATCGCGCCGCTCATCAGCGCTCGAGGTCCGTTCGCGTTCGAGTCGGCGCGATCGAGCTGCACACGGTGCACGTCGGCCCTGCGGACGGCGACGTCACGTTGGTGCTCCACGGTGGACCGGGGCTCGATCACAATTACCTTCGACCGTCGTTCGACCAGCTCGCGACCGCGCGAAGGCGGGTTGTCTACGTCGACCTGCGCGGGCACGGAGCGACGGATGCGCCGCCGGACGCCGAGGGCTACACGATCGCGGCGGCGGCGGGAGATCTGGCGCAGCTCGCTCGGAGGCTGAGCGATAGCTCGCCGATCGACGTCATCGGCCACGATTTCGGCGGCGCTGTCGCGCTGTCGCTCGCGGCGACGCACGCCGAACGCGTTCGAAAGCTCGTGCTCGTGTCGCCCGTGCGCGACGGCCGACAGCTCCGATCGATGCCGCAGCGAGCGCGGGAGGCGTTAGGCGAAGCGGGAGTTCGAGAGCTCGCGACGCTGTCCACTCCGCAGGGAACGCTGCGTGAACCGCGCGATTTGCCCCGACTGTTTCGCGCCGTCGCGCCGATGTGGTGGGCTCGCGTTCCGCCACCGGCCACCATCGACGCCCTCGTTCGAGGCGTTCGGTACCGCGCCGTGGCCGACGAGCACTTTCTCGTCGAGCTTCGTGCGTGGGACGGCGCTCGGGTCGCGAGTCGCGTGCGGGCCGAGTCGCTGGTGATCAGCGGCGATCAGGACCGAACGTTTACGCCCGCCGAATCGCGGTCCGTCGCCGACTCCCTGCCCCACGGTCGATTTGTGACCATCGCAGGCGCGGGACACCTGCCGTTTATCGAGCAACCAACGGCGTTTTTCGAGGCAGTTCGATCGTTTCTGCGTTGATCCGCGCACATAACACGGACTCTCACCGCGTTCGATCCGCGCCGCGCTTGCGCTACGCTCCTGCGTCGAACCGTGGAACCGTCGCTGGACACGCTGATGAGCGTCGCGGAGGCAGAAGCGCGCCGTTCCGGAGCGTCGTGTGTCGAGTCGTCGCACTTGTTCATCGCAGCGTGCAAGCTCGAGCCGCCCGCGCTGGTCCGAGCGATGACCTCGCTCGGGATCGACCCCGTGAGGGCGCGGCGGCGAGCGCGAGCGCTCTGCATCAATGCCGCGCCGGTGAACACGCCAGCGGATGTTCCGCTCGTCACGAGCGTCGTCGCGAGAGCGGCGATCGAACGCGCGCAGACCCGCTGCGAGCGCGCCGGGCGGCGCGTGAACGTCGAGGCCATCACAACAGCGCTGCTCGGGGTGAGCGATCGCGTCGTCGAGCTCGTGCTCCGCGAAGCGGGCGTGAGCGCCGCGGTCCTCGCTGATCGCATCGACGCGCTGTCCAATCGCGCACCCGCAGGCCGCGCGAACGAGGGGCCCACCGCGTCTGCTGTTCAGCAAGGAGGCGCGCCGGTCGCAGCGGACGTGGCGCGACAGCGCGCGCCTGCGCCGATGGCAAACCAACCCGGACCGCTCGAAAGGTACGGTCGCGACCTGTCAGCGCTCGCCCGCGCCAACAAGCTCGAGCCCGTGGTGGGTCGTGACGACGAGATCAAGCTCGTCGTTCGCATCATGCTTCGGAAGAGCAAGTCCAACGCGGTGCTGGTCGGCGACGCCGGCGTCGGAAAGTCAGCCATCGTCGAAGGACTGGCGCAGAAGTGCGCCCGCGACGACGCGCCCGAAGAGGTGCGCAACCTACGAATCATCGAGGTGTCGCTGGCGGCGCTGCTGTCTGGGACGAAGTTTCGCGGCGATTTCGAGGAGCGCGTCGACTCGTTGATCCGCGCCGCGACCGACGATCCCACGGTGGTCCTGTTCATCGACGAGCTGCACACCGTCGTGGGCGCGGGCGCGACCTCGGGAGGAGTCGACGCCGCCAACCTCCTCAAACCCGCGCTCGCTCGCGGGGAGTTTCGCTGCATCGGGGCGACGACGCCCGAAGAGTATCGCGAGCGAATCGAGAAGGACCCGGCGCTCTCGCGCAGGTTTCAGCCGGTACGCGTCGACGAGCCGACCCCAGCGCAAGCTCGAACGATGCTGATCGGCACAAAGAAGGTGCTCGAGCAGCACCACGACCTCGTGATCGAAGACGACGCGATCGACGCCGCGATCGAGCTGTCGGTGCGCTACCTGCCGGACCGTCGACTGCCCGACAAGGCGCGCGATCTGCTCGACCAGGCGAGCTCCGCGCGGCGCTTCGTGACGTTTTCGCCGCGGGGAGACGACGTGACCAACGCGACGTCGCTGCGGCGCGAAGACATCGCGCGCGTCGTCGAGGAGTGGACCGGCGTACCGGTAGGCGATCGAGCGACGGCGCTTCGCGCGATGCTCGCCAACGCCGAGTCCCACTTGCGCAAGCGGGTGATGGGACAAGACCGAGCTGTGTCAGTGGTCGCGAACGCTGTTCGAGTCGCAAGCGCAGGAATGGCTCGACCGGGACGCCCTGCAGCGGTGCTGCTCTTCGTCGGTCCGACCGGAGTGGGCAAGACGGAGCTCGCCAAGGCGCTCGCCGAGTTGCTCTTTCACGACGAACGCTCGCTCGTTCGCTTCGACATGAGCGAGTACCACGACAG
>LNEO01000130.1 GCA_001465015.1 Deltaproteobacteria bacterium Ga0077539
AATGCGAAGCCGCCGCCCCTGCCGTTCCAGGCGGGGGCGGGGCGCGCGGCAGCGCGGGTGGGGGCTTCAGCACTGCGCCCACTGCCGTTTCACTCGCTTGCGCGCGGCAGCGCGGGTGGGGGCTGCGTAGCAGCTCTGTGCCAAACGTCGTTCTGCTCACTCGACGGCCGCCCCGCGGCTCTGTGCACAACGTCGTTCTACTCAGTGGGGGCCCCCTCGCGGCGGCCTTGGCTGTTACCCCCTTCCGTCGGCTGCGCACACAGTTAGGATCCTTGGATTTTTCGCGATAGATCGCTCGTGGCGATTGGCCCTGCGACGACGCTCGGCCTCGACCGCCGATGGACCAAAGAGAACGTGTAGACTCTTCGCCGTTGAACGTCACCAAGACCGAACGAGGCCGGCAATGGACCGCGCCGAGGGGTTCGATGACGTCCATCGAGCTGCCGCCGATCATTCGTCTGACGTTCGTGGGGTTGGCGCACGAAGAGTTCGCGAAGGCCATTCACAAGACGATGGACGAGTGGATCGCGCTGGGGATCGCGCCGTTGCAGATCTTCGTCGACGCGAGCGAGCTCGTCACGATCGAGTCCGGCTTTCGCGCAGAGAGCATCGATTGGGTGCTGCGCAATCGCGCGCACATCTTGTCCGTCCGAGCGTTCACTCGATCGCAGATCGTCTCGATGGCGATCAACCTCTCGCGATTGTTCGTGGGCGACGTGCTGATGGCCTGCAAAGACAAAGAGGCCCTCGAACGCGAGTGGCTCGACGCGGCGCGAACGGCGCGCGATCGAGCGCAAAACAAGCGGTAGCCGCGCGGCGTTCGATCGATCTCTTCCGCCATCGATCCTGCGCAGGGCACCGCGGTGACGAGCGCAGCGCTTCGCAGCTCAGAACGACCCGCCGACGGTCGCGCCCACAGAGCCAACACGGATCGCGGGAACAACGGTCACGCGTGGCGCGGAAGCCTCTCGACCCAGAGACCACAGCGAGAGCCCGACCGAGGCCACGCTGACCGAGAGGTAGACTCCCGCGATGGCGGTCGCGATCGGATCGCTGCCGTACCAGGCGAACGCGCCTGTAGAAGCTCCGGCGAGCCCGGTGTGCGCGAGCCACAACACCGTGCTCGTCGCGGCGATCGCCACGTGTACACCGCGCGGGCGGTTCGCGGACCACAGGATCGCCCCAGGAAGCACGAGCGATGGAATCGCCAGGGACGCTCCGACGATGAACGGGAGCCTCAGCTCCGACGCGAGCTGCCACGAATCGCAGCCCCCAGGCACGACGGAGCGACACGCCTCCGCCGCGCTCGGCGCGAGCGTGGCGCACGCTACGGCACACACAATCAAGTGACTTCGCCCGATGGTCACGATGCTTCGATTGTACCCGTTACGAGACGACGAGCCAGCGACCCACCTCGGCGCCGACGACGTTGCGCACGAGGGCGTGCTCCCACGGAGCCGGGCGCGCGAAGAGGGCGGGGTCGATCGCGGCCAGCGCCCACTCGACAGCCACCGCGAGCGCCTCGCCCGAACCCGAGTGCACTTTGACGGCGACCCCTGCGCGCCGCTCGGGCAGCGCGATACAAAACAACCCCATCGCGCCGATCTTGACTGCCATCGGCTCGCGGGCGTTGCGCGCGATCACGAGGTCGAGGCGCCCGGTCCCCGAGGTGATCTCCGGGTGCCTGGCCATCGCCCACCCAGCGCGATGCAAGCGGCGCGTCCAAGGATCGTCGCTTCGCTCACCTTCTGCCATCGCGCGGGCGAGTCGCTGCCACGCCCGCGCCGCCCGCGACACTGGCTGCACAAAGGACGGAACGCCGCACCCATCGACGACGACCCGCGGAGCAAAGTCCATCCACGCCGTCATTTGTGCGGCGATTCGCTGCTGCAACGGATGGTCGAACGGACGGTAGTCGCTGTCGAACCCCGCGCGACCGCAGGCCGCGAGCATGAACGCGTGCTTGCCCGAGCAGTTGTTGTGGAGGTCCGTAAACGACTCGCCCGCGCGAAGGATCGCCTCGGCGCTCGGCGTGTGAACAGGAGGGTGAGCGCCGCAGCGAAGCTCGCTGGGAGACCGACCGAAGCGCGCCAGGATCTCGAGCACCAGCGCGAGGTGCTCGGGCTCGGCGCTGTGCGACGCGCAGCCGACGGCGATGTGTCGCGGCGAGAGATCGTCCGCTTCCGCTCCGAGCAGAGACAGCGAGACGGCGAGCTGGTGAGGCTTGGACGCAGAACGAAACGCGGTCTCGCGATCGTCGCCGACCGACACGATCGCGCGTCCGTCGTCGTCGAAGGCGAACGCCGAAAACGGGTGCACGGACTCGACGCAGTCGCCCCGTAGCTGTCGAACTTCAGGCATCTCTTGGCGGAAGGGTACCGTACCCGTCCGCGGTTGCCGGGCGCCGCTCGGGTCTTGTCGCAACGGGGCCCTGCCGTGCGATGCTCGCGCACGCCCATCGCTGGGGCGCTAAAACCCATGCCGCTCGAACTCGCGCTCGCCCAGGTGACTCCAACGCCGTCGTACACCGGAAGCTCGCCCGTGCTGCTGGTGGTGCTGCTCGCGATCGCGTCGGTGCTTCCGTTCTTCATTCTCGTGGCGACGTCCTTCGTGAAGGTGTCGGTGGTGCTCGGGCTCGCGCGCAACGCGCTCGGGACACAGAACGTCCCGTCCAACACGGTGATCACCGCGCTCGCCGCGGCGCTGTCGATTCACATCATGGCGCCGACGACCGCGGCGGTGGGTCGCGCCGCGGGGCCGTTCGTCGATCGCGCGCTCGCGGCGGATCTGGCGCGCCCCGACGCGAGGCAAGAGCTCGAGCGCGCGTGGAGCGCGACGCGCGCGCCGATCGCTGGCTTTCTCGAACGCAACAGCACCTCCAAGGACCGAGCGCTGTTTCTCGACCTCGCGCGACGCGCGCGGCAGCGGCCCGCGACCGATGGCGGAACGGTCGAGCAAGTGTCGGCGACGGACCTGAGCGTGCTGCTGCCAGCCTTTGTCACGAGCGAGCTCACGAGCGCGTTTTCGATCGGCTTTCTGATCTTCTTGCCGTTCTTGATCGTCGAGCTGGTGATCGCGAACATCTTGACCGCGCTCGGGCTCCAGTCGGTGTCTTCGTCCTCTGTGTCGTTGCCGTTCAAGCTCTTGCTCTTCGTCCTCGCGGACGGCTGGTACCTGCTCGCGAGGGCGCTGGTGCTCGGCTACCGGTGAGGCTCTGTGTGACAACCGCTCATCGCGCGGCGGTCGAAACGTTGACAGCGCGAGAACGCGAGTGCTAATCGCGCGGCCGTACAGATGGCGACGCGCCGCGCTCGAAGCGGCCGCGTCGTGCGTTTCTTGATCGCGCGCGACGACAGCGCGCAGGGAGCCAGCGCTCGATGCTTCGCCCAATCTGTCTCTTCACCGGCAACGCGAACCCTGCCCTCGCAGAGGGAATCGCGAAGCACTTGGACAAGCCGCTCGCGCGCGCCAAAGTCCAACGCTTCTCCGACGGCGAGACCGCGGTCGAGATCGGCGAAAACGTGCGAGGAATCGACACGTTTATCATTCAGCCGACCTCGCAGCCCGCCAACGACTCGCTGATGGAGGTGCTGATCCTGTCGGACGCGCTTCGCCGCGCGAGCGCCGGCAGCATCACCGCGGTGATGCCGTACTTCGGCTACGCCCGACAGGACCGCAAGGTCGCCGGTCGCACGCCGATCACGGCCAAGCTCGTCGCTGACCTGATCGTGGCCGCGGGCGTTCAGCGCGTGGTCACGGTGGACCTGCACGCCGGACAGATCCAGGGTTTCTTCAACATCCCCGTCGACAACCTGTACGCGATGCCTGTGTTGCTCGAGGCGCTGCGGCAGGAGCTGGGGATCGTTCCCGCGGCGGAGGCGGTGTTGGTGTCGCCCGACGCGGGCGGCGTCGAGCGCGCTCGCGCGTACGCGCGGCGGATCGACGCGAGCCTCGCCATTATCGACAAGCGTCGAGAGCGCGCCAACGTCAGCGAGGTGATGAACATCATCGGCGACGTCGAAGGCAAGGACTGCTTCATCCTCGACGACATGATCGACACGGCAGGGACGCTCGTGAACGCGGCCAAGGCCCTGCGCGAGCGCGGCGCGCGCAAGATCGTGGCGGTCGCCACGCACGCGGTGTTCTCGGGCCCGGCCATCTCGCGCATCACCGAGTCGCCGCTCGAGCGGGTGATCGTGACCGACAGCGTTCCGCTTCGCGAAGACGGCAAGGCTTGCAGCAAGATCCGCCAGGTCTCGGTCGCGAGGCTCCTGGCCGAGGCGATCCGTCGCATCCACGCGAGCGACTCGGTCAGCTCGCTCTTTGTCTGAGTCGCCGCGGACGATCGCCGCGGGAATGAACCCTCGGCGCACCGTCGTTCTCGCTGTGTTTCGCGCGGAGCCTCTGCGCGCCGCGCGGAGGAGTCGTCACGTATGAGGAGCTTCGGGTACACGCTTTGCGTCGTCGCGCTCGTCTCGGGCTCGACGTGCTCGCGCGACAATCGTCGCCCCGCAGCGCTCACGCACGCCGACGCCCGGTCGCAGCGAGACGCAGCTTCGTCCGACATCGTCGTCCGGGACGACAGCGGCCAACCCGCGCCGCAGGTCCCCGCGACGCTCTCTCGCGCCGTGGACGCGGTTCGGCGCGACGACTGGCGCGTGGCCCGAGATGTCATCCTCGCGCTGCCCGAAGAAGAGCAGCGCTCGCGCGAAGCTCGCTACGTCCTCGCGCGCGCCTACCTCGCCCTCGACGCGGCCGCGCAGGCGGTGCCCGTCCTCGACGGGCTCGAGTCGCTCGTGCCCGCGATGGCCGACGACATCGTTCGCCTCCGCGCGCAGGCGCTCGCCAAGAGCGGACGCCACGCCGACGCCCGAGCGGTCTACGAGTCGCTCGCCAGCCGCACCCGCGAAGAGCGCGATCGCGCCCACGCCGCCGTCGAAGCGCTCGCGAGCGGTGACGCTGCCGCCGCCGCCGCGGTGATGCGACGCTGGGCAGACGACGCGCCCTCCGGGCTCGACCGCGGCCGCGCGTGGAAGCTCGCCGGCGAGTGTCTCGAGTCCGTCAACGAGCCCGAGGCCGCAGCCCGCGCGTGGCGCAGGATCCTCGTGAAGGAGCCGGACTCTGGGTTCGTGACCGCCGCGCAAGAAGCGCTGGCGCGGTTGCACGCGCCGCTCTCGCGCCAGGAGCTCTTCGATCGCGCGCGAGAGCTCAACGAGCGCGCTCGCTATCAGACGGTCATCGACGAGCTCTCGGCCATCGGTCCGTCCACCGATCAGGACGAGTGGCGGCGGCTCCACCTGTTGGGAAGAGCCTATTTCGGTGCCCGAAATCGCTACGCAGACGCGCACACCACCCTCGCGCAGTCCGCCGCCAGGCAGGACAACCCCGAGCGCGACGAGGACGCGTTCATGTCCGCCCGAGCCCTCGCGCGCGCGGATCGAGACGAAGACGCGATCGTCGCGTACGACCGCGTCGCGATCGCCGTCCGCGGCCGGTGGGGCAGCGAGGCTGCCTTTCGCGCGGCGTGGCTCGTCTCTCGAGCGGGTCGTACAGACGCCGCCGTCGGGAGATACCGCGACTTCTTGAATACACGCACCGACGCTCAACCGAGCCAGCGCGGCGAAGCTGCGTGGGAGCTCGGATGGGCGCTCTTCAACGCGCAGCGCTACGCGGAGGCAGCTCCCGAGCTGGCGCGGGCTGCAGAGCTCGCGACCAAGTCTCTCGAGCGCGGCCGAGGCGCGTACTGGTCTGGCGTCGCCTACGCGCGGGCCAACGACCCGTCCAACGCCCTACGAGCGTGGCAGACCCTGGTCACCGAGCGGCGACTGACCTACTACGCGCTGCTCGCGGAGACGCGGCTTCGAGACCGAGGGGTGACCGTTGCGCCGACGCCGCTCGCGGTCGCCAGGCGCCCGGCGCCCGAGGTGCGAATGCCCGCGCACATCTTGTGGTTGCGCGCGTTGGGCTTCGACCGAGAGGCGAGCGGCAGGATCGCCGCGCACGAGTCGACGATCCGAGCGAGCGTCGCGCGCGACCGCGCAGACGAGGCCCTCGCGCTCGCGTACCTGTCGCTCGGCTATGCGCAGCGCGCGTACGCGATCGCGCAGCGGCACGGAGACGAGCTCGATCGCGTTCCGACCGAGGCGACGCGGTGGATCTGGGACTGCGCGTACCCTCGCCCGCACGCCACGGCGGTCGAAGCCGCGGAAGACCAGAGCACGCTCCCGCGGCACTACCTCTTCGCGATCATGCGGCAAGAGAGCGCCTTCAATCCCCACGACGTCTCGAGCGCCCGCGCGATCGGTCTTCTGCAGATGATTCCGCCGACGACCCGGCGCGTCGCGCGCGAGCTCGCGATCGAGTTTCGCGAAGAGAACCTCTACGACCCTGCGTACAACATCCGCGTGGGCGGCTATTACATCGGCAAGCTCTTCGCGCAGTATCAGGGCGTGCTTCCGCGCGCGATCGGCGCGTACAACGCCGGTCCCGGCGCCATGGGCCGCTGGGTGCGCGAGCGGCCGACGATGGACCTCGACGCGTTTACCGAGTCGATCCCCTTCGACGAGACGCGGATCTACGTGCGGCGCGTGCTGCAGAACCTCGCGCGGTACCGCTACCTCTACGGTCCGCGCGCAGAGAACAACGCGATGCATATCGCTGTCGGCGCGCCGACCCAGGGCGTCACGCAGCTCGTCGACTACTGAGCCGCGACGGGCCCAGGGGCGCTATCTTCGCAGCGGATGCAAGCAGACTTCTGGCAGCTCCGTTGGGAGCAAGGGCAAATCGGCTTTCACGAAGGCGCGCCCAATCGATTCTTGCTGCGGCAAATCGATGGGCTCGGCGCCGCAGGCTCGTCGGTGTTCGTCCCGCTCTGCGGAAAGACAGCGGACCTCGACGCCCTCGCCTCGCGCGGCTACCGCGTGACGGGCTGCGAGCTCGTCGACCGAGCGGTGCGAGACTTCTTTCGCGAGCGCAGCGTCGAGCCAGAAGTGCACGAAATCCCTGGTGGAACGGCGTTTGACGGCGCGGGCGTCCGGCTCGTGCGCGGCGACGTCTTTGATTTCGTGTGCGATCAGTCGTTCGACGCGGCCTTCGACCGAGCGGCCTTGATCGCGATGCCCCCCGAGAAGCGCCCCGCGTACGCCGAGAAGGTCCTCTCGTTGCTTCGGCCCGGCGCGCGCATGTTGCTCGTCACGATGGAGCACGACATCGGGCAAGGCCCGCCCTTCTCCGTGAGCGAAGAAGAAGTGCGCTCGCTCTACGAGGGGGCCTGCGAGGTCACGTTGATCGAGCGCGAAGACGCCCCAGACAGCCAGCGCTTCACCTCCCGTGGAGCGACGTTCGCCCGCGAGGCCGCGTACATGCTCGAAAAGCGCTGAGAGAAGCGCCTCGATCAGCGCCTGTAGCCAAACTCTTCGCCCCGCGACGCGACGAGCGCTTCGAACACGCGCGCGAGGGCGACGTCGAGCGTCGATACGCGGTTGCCGAGGTCGTGCGTCGTGGTGACGACCTCGACGCGGCCGTAGGTGTTCGTCCAGGTGGGGTGATGCCCGAGCGCCTCGATCGGCTCGACGCAGGCCGCGTAGAACTTCATCGCGCCCCGAAAGTCATCGAACTCGAAGGTCGCGCGCAGCGCGCGCTCGTCGCCCGACCAGCGGGGCAGCGCGTCGAGCGCGGCGGCGAGCTCGTCTTGTGTCAGCAGCGTCGCAGGCATCTTGGCTCGGGACGATATCGCGTCCGGCGATCGGGCTACAACGTAAGGCCCTGCTCACGGGCGAGCGTCGCGTAGGCGCCGTTGGCGGTGACGAGCGCGTCGTGCGTTCCGGACTCGACGAGCACGCCATTGTCCATGACGATGATGCGATCGGCGTTTCGGACCGACGCGAGGCGATGCGCGATGACGAAGGTGGTGCGGCCCTGGACGAGCACGGCGAGCGCGGCTTGCACGAGCTTCTCGTTGTGCGCGTCGAGCGAGTTCGTCGCCTCGTCCAGGATCAACACGCGAGGGTCCTTCAAGAGCGCCCGCGCGATCGCGATGCGCTGGCGCTCTCCGCCAGACAGCCGATAGCCACGATCGCCGACGATGGTCTCGTACTTGTCCGGGAGCCCCTCGATGAACTCGTGGATCTGCGCCGCGCGCGCCGCAGCTTCGACCGCAGCAGCGCTGGCCTCGGGCGAGCCGTAGCGCAGGTTTTCGAGCACCGACGCGTTGAACAGGGTCGTCTCTTGCGTGACGACGCCGATCTGCTTGCGCACCGACTGCACTGCGAGCGACCGCAGGTCGTCCCCATCCAGCCGCACGACGCCGCTCGTCGGGTCCAGCAGCCGCGGAATCAGCGCGGCGAGCGTGCTCTTTCCCGCGCCAGACGGGCCGACGATCGCGACGAGCTCGCCCGGCGCGGCGACCAACGACACGTCGCGCAGCACGCGCTTACCGTCGAGATCCAAGCACACGTTTTCGAAGGCGACCTCGCCCCGCAGCGCGCCGGCGGGCCTGGCGTCGGGCGCGTCCGCGATCGCCGCGCGCAGGTCGAGAAAGGCGAAGATCCTCTCGAAATACGCGTAGCTCGTGATCACGTCCGTGCGCACGCTGGCGAGCGTCCGAGCAGGCCCGTACAACCGTCGCAGCAGCGCGGTGAACGCGACGAGCGTCCCGAGCCGCGCGTGGCCCATGAGCACCATCGTTCCGCCGACGCCGAACACGAGCGCCGGCCCGATCGTCTCGAAGAGCCCGAGGATCATTTGAAACCAACGGCCGACCTGCGTCTGCTTGATCGACAGCGCCATGACGTCGTTGGCTTTGGCTTCGAGGCGCTCGACCTCGCGCGCTTCGGTTCCCGACACTTTGAGCAAGAGGGCGCCGGAGATCGAGAGGGTCTCGCTGAGGATTCCGGTGAGCTCGGCCATGCCCACCTGAGCCTTGCGCTTGAGCTTCTTGCGCTCGATCCCCACGGATTTGGTCGGCAGGACGAAGACCGGCAAGAGCGCGAGCGCGACGAGGGCGAGCCGCCAATCGAGCCACAGGAGCATCGCCGTCGTCGAGAGCAGCGCGAGCGACGCCTCGACGATGTCCACGAACGTCGAGGACACCGCGCTCCCGGCCCCTGCGACATCATTGAGCACGCGCGAGATCGCCTCGCCCGGCGCCGCGGCGGCAAACCACGACAACGGCTGCGCGTGCAAGTGTCGAAACAGCGCCACCCGGAGGTCTCGCATCACCCGCTCGGACACCATCGCCGTGAGGATCTTCTGCGCCACGACGGCCAGCGACGCGCACAACGGGCCGACCACCATGAGCACGCACAGCGTGTAGAGCTGCGCGCGATCCCGCGAAGGAAGGGCTCGATCGACGATCCGCTCGATGCACCACGGAGGAACCAGGTGCAGCACCGCACCCCCCGCGACCAGCAGCGCGATCAACGCGAGCGTCCCGCGGTAGGGCGCCACGGTCTCGCGTACCCGCCGCAGGGTCGCGGCATCGATCGTCGGCAGCGACGTCGGATCGATGTAGCTCTTCTTCACGCGCTCGAAGCTCCGCGAACGGTTGGCGACCCGCTCGAACCGTCAGCCATTGCAGTCCTCGTGCGCGCGATCTCGCATCTCGTCCGTCCGCCCCGAAAGGTCCGGTGATGACCCGATGGGATGCGCGCAGTGTATGCGCGCGAGCGCTCGACGCACGACCGCGCGTCGCGACGTTTGCAACGATCCCATTTCATCGATGCAATGGATCGAGGCGCTCCAGGGTCGACCGACCCGAGAAAGTGCTGCGATTTGAAGAAGCCGATCGTTGGCACGATCCCTGAAGACTATGTTCTCGACGCGACGCTCTTAGCTCCCCCTCTCGAGCGTCAATCGTCGACAAAATCCGGCCGTATCTCCGAGGCACTCCCCTCCCTCCCTCCTCGCTGTGCGGCCGGTACCTATTTCTCCGGCCGATGTTCGTCTTGGCAGCCCGCTGCGGACGAACATCGGCCGGTTTTTCGCGCATTCCGATCACGCCTTGGTGACGAGGGCCTTGAGCTGCGCGAGGAAGTTCATCGCTTCGATTGGCGTCATGCGCTCGATCTCGGCGCCTTCGAGCGTCGCGAGCGCCGGGTGCTTGGGCGCTTCGGGCTTGGCGTCGAAGAGGTTCGCCTGTCGCGCCGCAGCGCCAGGGCCGTGCCCGCGCTCGAGCTCTTTCAACAGCGCGCGCGCGCGGGCGACCACGGGCTCCGGCATCCCTGCGAGGCGCGCCACCGCGATGCCGTAGCTCCGAGACGCTCCTCCGCGCTGGAGCTTGTGGAGAAAGACGATGCCGTCGCTTCCGTCGGCGGTCTCTCTCGCGCTCACGTTGACGTTGGCCGCGTGCTTCTTGCTGTCCGCGAGGGAGCACAGCTCGTGGTAGTGCGTCGCGAACAGGGCTCTGCAGCGAACGACGTCGTGCAGATACTCGCTGACGGCCCAGGCGATCGCGAGCCCGTCGTACGTCGAGGTGCCGCGGCCGATCTCGTCGAAGACCACGAGCGAGCGCGTCGTCGCGCCGCGCAGGATGCTCGACGTCTCGGTCATCTCGACCATGAACGTGCTCTGTCCGCGCGAGAGGTCGTCGCTTGCTCCGACGCGGGTGAAGACTCGATCCACCATGCCGATGCGGGCGCGGCGCGCGGGCACGAACGAGCCCATCTGCGCGAGGATCACCTGCAGCGCGACCATGCGCATGAGCGTGGACTTGCCGGCCATGTTGGGGCCCGTGACGAGCAAGAGCCGCTCGCCCTTGCCGTCGAGGGTCACGTCGTTGGGGACGAACGCTCCGGGCTCGAGCGAGGCTTCGACGACGGGGTGTCGAGCTTCTTCGAGCTCGATCATCGGGGAGTCGTCGATGTCGGGTCGGACGTAGTCGAAGCGGTGCGCGACCTCGGCGAGCGCCGAGAGGGCGTCGAGGTCGGCGAGCACGCGCGCGAGCTGCGTGAGCGGGCCTGCGAGGCGCGCGATCTCTTGCGCGAGCGCGTCGAAGAGCTCTCGCTCGCGGGTCTGCGACTGCTCCTCGGCGGACAGGATCGTCTTTTCGAGCTCGACGAGCTCTTCGGTGATGAACCGCTCGCCGCCAGCGATCGTCTGCTTGCGCTTGTAGTCGCTGGGAACGTTCTTGAGGTTGGCCTTGGTCACCTCGATGTACCAGCCGAACACCCTGTTGAACGCGATCTTGAGCGAGTTGATCTTCGTGCGCTCTCGCTCGCGGCTCTCCATCGCGAGGATCTTGTCGCGGCCTTCGCTGGCGAGCTTGTTGAGTGCGTCGAGCGACTCGTCGTAGCCCTTGCGAAAGATCGGGCCGTCGCCGAGGGCCGTCGCGGGCTCGTCGGCGAGCGACGCGAGCAGCATCTCTCGGAGCGGGGCGCATGCGTCCGGGGCGCGCAGTCCCTTGGTGGCGGCTCCGACGCGCTCGAGCTGCTGGTGCAGCGCTGGAACGCGATCGAGCGAGTCCCTGAGCGCCGCGAGGTCGCGCGGCGTGACGGCTCCGAGCGTCGAGCGAACGGCGATGCGCTCGACGTCGGAGACGCCTCTCAGCCCTTCGCGCAGCTCTCCGCGCGCGTCCGCTGCGGTGACGAGCGCCGAGACCGCGTCGAGCCGCTTCTTCACCCTTCGCACGTCGGTCAGCGGAAAGGCCAACCACGACCGCAGCCTCCTCGCGCCCATCGCCGTCACGCACTCATCGAGGTGCGCGAGGAGCGAGCCCTTCTTCTCTCCGCGCGCGGAGGTGAACAGCTCGAGGTGCTGCTGCGCCCGCTCGTCGAGCACCAGGTGATCGCGCGAGTCGAGCCTGACGAGCCTGTGCACCGTCACGTCGTGGCCGGGCTGCGAGTGCTTCGCGTACGCGAGCGCGACGCCCGCTGCGTGCCTCGCGGCCGCGGTGATCCCCTCGCCCTGCGCGGCGAGCTCACCCTCACCGAGCGCCGACGCGAGGGCGTCCGTGCTCGCGCGTCGACCGATGTCCTTGTTGATCCGAAGAAAGAGCCGCGGCAGGAGCTTGCATGCGTTGCGACCGACGGACTCGCACTCGGGCGCGACGACGAGCTCGCGCGCATCGAGCCTCGCGAGCTCGCCGGTGATCGCGGCGCTGTCGCTCACTTCGCCGGCGAACAGCTCGCCCGTCGACAGGTCGTACGCGGCGAAGCCCCAGGGGCCGGGCGCGTCTGGGCCCGCGTCGGGCGCGACGACGGCGGCGAGAAACTGATTGGACCTCGGCGCGAGCGCCTCTCCGTCGAGCACGAGCGCGGGCGTGAGCACGCGGACGACCGCGCGCTTGACGATGCCTTTGACCTTCGACGGGTCCTCGAGCTGCTCGCAGATCGCGACGTTGAACCCCTGTTCGAGCAAGCGCGGCAGATAGCTCTGCACCGCGTGGTAGGGGACGCCGCACATCGGGATGGGGTCCGGATCGTTCTTGTCGCGCGAGGTGAGCTTCAGGTCGAGCGCGCGCGCCGTCGTGATCGCGTCCTCGTAGAAGAGCTCGTAGAAGTCGCCGATCCGAAAGAACATCAACGCGTCGGGGTACTGCTCCTTGGCGTTGAGGTACTGCCGCATCGAAGGCGTCGGATCCTTGGACTTTCCCGCCGAACGCGAAACGCTCTGCATCGTCATGACCGCGACGTTGTGTAGCGCGCCGACAACGTTCCGTCTGCTTTGCTGCAGACAGAGTATGTCCAACGATCGCTCGACGGTCGCGATTCAGGCGATCAGTTGAAGGTGCGCGTCTGCACAAACGGCGCGATCGAGTACTCGCGCAGCGACGCGGGGGTCTGATCGACGACGTACACGCGATCGGACGCGCACTGGTGGCGGACCACCGTCGCGCCGGCGGCGCCGGTGTTGGAGACGAGCTGCGCGTACCCGCCGCCCGTACGGAACGTGATGGCGGCGTCTCGCGGGGTCGGCTGCGAGCCCGACGCAACGCGCAGGCGAAACCACCGCGCGTCGTAGGTCTCGTTTTCAGCGACGCGTCCGCTCGGTCCGACGGTCGGGTCGGAAACGCACTCTCCAGCGCGCTCGACAACGTCGTTGGGATACTCGACCCCGCGTCCGGCGGGCGTGATCGAGAGGACCCAACGGTTGCTCGCGCGCACTTCGACGCGCGTGGCTTGCGGGTAGCAGCACGAGAGAAGCCTGGCGAACTCAGCGGCCGACGCCGCGAAGCCCGACGAGCCAGCGGGCGGCTGCACGATGCCGCACGCCTCACCGGCGAAGTCGTTGCCGGCGACGGTCGTCCTCGGAACGCTGAGCTCGAGCGCGTCCGGCGTCGATCTGCGCACGGCGTACTCGCGGTTGCAGCGCGCGTTGGTGTCGCCGAAGACCGCGCGACACTGCGACGCTGTGCACCGCGGGTCCTCTGGAGGAATCGGGATGCTCGCGTCCGCGCGAACGTTGTTCTCGACGTACGGGCTCGGGCCAGCGATCACGACGCGGTCGCCGGCGAGCGCTCCGAGCTGGCAGAACCGCGAGCCGGGCGCCTGCATGCGCATCGTCGCCGGATCCGCGAGGGTCGCGAACGACGCCGCGCTGATCACCCTCAGCGGAAGCTGACCTTCGAAGCGAAGCAGGTACGTCGCGTCGCGAACGGCGACCGGGTCGACCTTGGTGGCGTCCGAAGGCTGTCGCGGAAGCTCGACGCAGTGGTCGTTGTTCATGTCGCACACGGCGCCAGCGCCGTCCGTCGCGACGAGCCGCGGATTCGCGCCGCCGAACGACGCGGCGCCGCCGTTGATGGTGAGCGCCGGTGCTCCGACGAGGCTCGGGCGCGTCGTCGCGTCACCGCCGCGAGGGATGTGCCTGAGAAACGGGCGCTGCACGGACTGTCCGACGCGAACCGCGCAGTTGCGATCGGGGTCTTCGAGGTCGACCACCTGGATCTGCGCGTTGGCGAGGGCGACCACGGCCTGGACGCCGCGAAACACATCGAGCCTCGGCTGAGGAATCGCCGGGCAGTTCTCGGTGAGCGGCTGCGAGACGTCGCAGGAGACCTGACCGGAAGCGCCGCGAGCCGCGATCGCGATGAAGCCGACCGATCGCGCGGGCGCGCGAATCGGCACGCGATCGTGCGGGAGCGTCGGGTCGATCTTCGGGCACGCGCGCTCGTCGAACGGAACGCGCATGCAGTCCGGGTGGTCTGCGACCGCGTTGGCACGCGCACGTTGACCGTAGGTCGGCGCGGGCGCCCCGCCGCGAAGCGTGGCGTCGAGGGCGATGAGCTGACGATCTCCGGTCGTGACGACGTAGACCCAGTGCGTTCCATCGGACGGGAGGCGCGGAGAGACCGCGATCTGCGTGGTCGGAACACCGGATTGAAGCGGCGCCACTTCGCGCAGGCGCAGCGGCGACCCGTCGGGCTCGAGCACGTGAACGATCGGAAGACCGCGATCGCTGACGAACACGCGGCCATCGTCGGCCACGACGAGCTTCTCGACGATCACTCGTCCGAGCGTCGCCGAACCGTCGGAGCTGTCCATCGAAGCGTCGATCCCTGCATCGACGCCGACACCGCTATCGATCCCCGAATCCGCTGGGGGCGTGGACGAATCCATCGCGGGTGGAGAGCTGTCGGCGACGTCCGTGACGTCCGCTCCGTCCGCGCTGTCCGGACCTGCGTCCGAGACGTCTGGGTGCGCGTCGCCAGCGCTGTCACCGGCGTCGTCGATGGCGTCCGCCGCGTCGCTGCCGCTGTCGGCGGCGCTGTCCGCCCCTGAATCGACCGCTGAATCGACCGCTGAATCGACCGCTGAATCCGCAGCGGAATCGGCGCGCGCGTCCGGGCCCGAGTCGACGCCCGCATCCGTGAGCGGCGCGGCGTTTTGCAGCCGCGTCTCCGATCGCAGCACGGGAGCGACGAGCGGATCGCTAACTTCGTAGATCCGAATCGAGCCGTCCTGGAGCAGCACATAGAGCAGATGCGTCGGCGGGTCCCCGAAGGAGCGCAGGGCGATATCCACTGGCGGCGACGGGAGATCCGCGATCGCCACCGTCGCGCCGCCGGACTGCAGCGAGAAGCCGCGCCCGGCGAGCAGCCGCCGGTTGTCGAGGATCGAGATCGTGTTCTCGCCGGCGTTCGCGACGTAGGTCACGCGCCCTTCGGGGTGCACTGCGATCGCGCCCGCGAACGCGCCGGTCGGGATGAACGTGAAGCCCGGCACGCGCGGCTGCGTGTCGACGTTGCCTGTGTTGAAACGCGGGTGGAGGTTGACTACGGCGAGCTCGCCGCGATCGGCCTGAGTCACCAACGCGAAGAGGCGAAGCCCCACGAACCCGTTGCCTACCGGCTGGATGTCGCTGCTCGACATGGCCGTGACCGAAGGGCACTGCGAGATGCGAAACGCCTCGACCTCGGCGCCGAGCCGCATCGTGTCTGCGGAGATGCGCCCGTCCGCGCCGACGGGGACACGCAAGCACACGAAATCAACGGACACCGGACGATTGAAGCTGAACGACGTCGCGACGGTCGGCGGCGGCGGGCATCCCGCGCTGCCGAGCGCGGAGGCGGCGAGCGCCGCGAGCAAGAATCGGGGCCGAATCACGAAAGCTCCCTCGGCCGAATCGGCTCACCAACCGTGAAGACGACCTGGCGCGTGCGCGCGTCGACGACCTCGATGCACATGGAAGAGAAGTTCACGACGTACAAGAAATTGCGGCCGTCCTGGCCGAGACCCGGGTCAGCGATGATCTCTGCGGGGCCGACTTGCGTGCGCACCTGCGCGACCTCGCGCCACGCGTCAGCGTCGACGACGTAGAGCTTTCGCGCGTCGTACAAGACCGCGTAGAGCTCGACGCCTTGCGCGCAGGTTGCTCCTCGCTTGACGGGGACGACGCGCGAGGCGCCGAGCGGCAACGAGAGCTGATCGACCACGCGCGGCTCGTCGGGGTTGCTCAGGTCGATCGAGAAGAGCGCGTCGCCGATGCCCGCGCCCGAAGAGCGCCGCGCGCGAACGGCAGCGTACGCGCGGGTCGCGTTGCACGGATCGACCACGGCGTGAACGACGCCGAGCGCCGAGGCGACGGTCGTCGGCACCGTGGGCGGCGCGCGAAACACAAACGAGCGATCGCCGTCTTCGAAGAGCCTGACGTGACCGATCACCGGCTCGTCCCGCGAGAACACGATCCACCGGGGGCTGGCGGTGGCATCGGGCGAAGGCAGGCGGAGCTGCGTCCACAAACGAGGTGAAAAATCGCCGGCGAAGTGCGAGAGCACCGGGACGCCCTCGGCGCCGCGCTGGACCATCAGCGACACGCGCGAGCGGGTCTCTTCGTGGTGCGTGATCGTGATGTAGCGAACGGTCTGGCCGTCGGGCTGCGCGCGATCCACGACGTCGAGCGAGGTCGGGTTGGGCGGCAAGAGGAGGCTGCGCGGACCGGAACGCGACGCGCCGACGCAGTGGACGTTGCTGCTCGACTGTTGCTCGTCGCACGCTCCGCCGGCGCTCGACTGCTGGCATTCGAGCAGCCCGTCCGGCCTCACGTCGAACCAGTGCACGCAGCCCGTGCCGCGAGAGGCGACGTACATGCGGCGGTTGTCGGGGCTGAGCGCCATCGAGCTCACGTACGAGCCCACGCGGACCGCGGCCTCGCGAGCGATCGCTCCGGCGGCATCACGGACGACGTACGCGGCCTCGTCGGCGTTGTTGCCAGGGCGACCCGCAGCGATCGCGGCGAGCGCGTCGGTCCTGATCTTTTGCAGGTCGAAGGCCTGCACGAGCGCGCCGTTGAACTCGAGGTTGAAATTGGTGTTGGCGACGTAGAGCACCCGCCCGTCTGGCGACACGAGCGCGGACGACGGGAAGTGCAGGAC
This sequence comes from Deltaproteobacteria bacterium Ga0077539, assembly GCA_001465015.1. Classification (GTDB taxonomy): domain Bacteria; phylum Myxococcota_A; class Polyangia; order Polyangiales. The sequence continues at coordinate 16,811 of LNEO01000130.1, forward strand.
GCCCAGCGCGGGCCGTCGGCCAACATCACCTTCACACGCAGCGATACCTAGAGATACCGCGGAAATCGCGACCAACGCGCGCATCGAGATCATTTCGGACGCGGGACCCTACAGCGAGCGACGACCGAAGTCATCCCGCCGAAAAAACGTCGCCGCCGACCGCGACATCACTGCCACGGGTGCAGGAGCGGAGAGCCGCCGTTCGCGCCCGACGGATCGGTCGGCTGAGTCGTCGTGCCTCGAGGGTTTGTCCCAGGCGGCGCTGGGCGCACTCGCGTGCCATTTGCCGGTCGGACGCTCGGCGTCCGCGGCGGCAACATGAGCTGGATGTGCGGCGCCGAGTCCGGTCGCAGCTCGAACGTGGACGGAACGAACCCGTCGGCGCTCACGACATATCGAACGACGGTCGACGGCCGAGAGAGCGCGCACGGCGTCAGGCACGCGACGGTCGTTCCGTCGATCGAGAGCTGAGCGCCGGGCGGCTGGGTGTCGACCCGGATCGCCTGCGACAGGACTCCGGGGCGGCCAGCGTTGTTGGTGGGGATGGTGCCGTTGGTCGGCGTCGAGACGTTGACGTTGACCGTCGGCGGCTCACCAGACTGCGCGGAGCTCCGCTTGATGATCATCGCGCCAGCGCCGACAAACGAGAGCACGCCTACCGCGCCTAGCGCGAGCACGACGGGGCTGATCGTTGATGGCTTGGGCGGGTTCGGACGGGGCGACGTCGTGACCGGCGAGATGGTGGCCTGCGCGACGGCGGGCGACGCGCCGATGGGCGGCGGCATGAGCGACGCGCGCACGCCGTCGCGAACCACCGTCTGCTCGGCGTCATTGATGGCGAAGGGCTCGAGTCCATCTTGGAGCCGCGCGAGCTCGGCGCCGAACTCGGCCATGCTCTGGTAGCGAATCGAACGATCCTTCGCGAGGGCCTTGAGCAACACGGCCTCGAGCGCGGCGTCGACCTGCTTGGCCGCCGCGATCGTGCGAGGGCGAATCGGCGGCTGATACATGTGCGCCGCGAGGATCGCCATGAGGTTGTCGACGTCGAACGGGAGCTGCCCCGTGACCATCTCGTAGAGAAGGACCGCCGTCGCGTAGATGTCTGTGCGCGCGTCGATGTCACGCTCGCCCGCAGCCTGCTCGGGAGACATGTACTGGGGCGTCCCGAAGACAGATCCAGTGCGGGTCTTGGCCGCTTGCGAGCCGGCGACCTTCGCGATCCCGAAGTCGAGGATCTTTACGAACGTGGGATCGTCGCCGACGCGCTCGAGGTGAACGTTGTCGGGCTTCATGTCGCGGTGGACGATGCCGACGGCGTGCGCCGCGCCGAGCCCGTCGCAGATCTGGCGCGCGACCTTGAGAGCGAGCATCACGTCGAGCGGTCGACGATGACCGTCGGGCATTCGACCGGCGTTGTGCATCACGAAGCCGAGGGATTTTCCCTCGAGGAGCTCCATCACGAAGAAGCGAGAGCCGTCCTCGAGCACGCCGAACTCGAACACCTTGACGATGTTGGGATGCTGCACGGCGGCGACGGCGCGGGCCTCGACCTCGAAGCGCGCGACGAGCTCTTCTTCGTGCGAGTACTCCGCGCGAAGGACCTTCACTGCGTATGCAGCGCCGTCGCTCACGCCGCGAGCGCGATAGACGACGCCCATTCCGCCGTCGCCGAGGACTCCGTCGATGACGTAGCGCCCGTGAATGACCGCGCCGAGGAGGCGAGTACGGTCGTTTGCGACGACGACGTCCTGAAGGACCGCTCCGTCGTTGGGGCACTGCCGCTCGGCATCACCCCAGAACTTGGTTCCGCATTTGGGACACTGTCGCATAGGAGATCTGGGACGGTCGAAGTCCGAAGCCGGTGCTGGTCAGTCGAGGGACTCGAAGCATCGAGACGCGGTGAGAAACGGCGTCCGAACCACTGCTGAGCGAGGCGCGCGACGCGCCGCCCTCCCTCTCTCGTTACCGCGAATTCACACGACGGACAACTTCGCTCGACGCCCCCCCGCGAGAAAGCGCGGCGATCCGCTGCCGCGCGCGCTCAGCGAGGGGGCTGTTTGCGCCGTGCTGGATCACCAGCCGAAGCGAGGCGATGGCCGCCGTTCGATCGCCGCTCTCTGCCTGCATCAGCGCGCGAACGTAGTGCAGCTCGGCCGATGTCTGCGCCCGCTGGACGGCTTCAGCGATTCGCGCCAGCGCAGCAGGGCGCTGACCAGCTGCCCACAGCGCTTGCGCCAGCTCTGCCAGAAGCGAAGGACTCGGCGACTGCGTGCGAGCCCTCGCGCGCTCGAGCGCGTCGGCCGCGCTCTGGTGCTCGCCGAGCAATCGCAGCGCCGGACCAACCGACGTGAGCACGGTCACGTCGTCGGGCGCGGCGCGCATTGCTGCTTGAAGCATCGAGATCGCCTCGCCGCGGGGCTGCGTCCCGCGGGCGGGACGGGCGGAGGCCAGGAGAATTCCAAGGTTCAACGCGGGCATGGCGTCGCGGGGGCTCAGACGAACCGCGGTTCGATACGAGCTGACGGCGCGGTCTCGGTCGCCGGCGTCCTCGAGGCAGAGCGCCAGCCCGTAGTGCGCCTCGCCCAGCTGCGAATCGAGCCGAATCGCCTGCTCGAACGACGCTCTGGCGTCCGCGGCCCGCTCGAGCTCGCGCAGCACCGCGCCGAGCGACGCGTGCGCCTCGGCCATCCGCGCGTTGCGCTGAATCGCCGCGCGAAAGTGCCCCTCTGCCTGCGCCCACTGCTCGCGGCGGCGCGCGATCTCGCCGAGGTAGAAGCTCGGCCTCGCGTCGCGCGAATCGAGCCGCGCGGCCTGCTCGAACTGCGATCGAGCTTCATCGAGCTGCCCTTGTTGCAGCGCGCGGTCTCCGCGAGCGATCGCGAGATCGAAGGGCGTCGCCGTGGGGGCGCGTTGGCCCGGCAACGGAATGGGGATCCTTCGCTGCGCAAACGCGGGTGCCACGGAGGCCGACGCCACGAGGAAGAACAGCGCGAAACGAAAGCGAGGGCTCTTGGCGATCATCGCGGTTGTCGATGGTAGACGTCCCCACGGGCGATTTCTTCGCGCTCGTCGAAATTTCGACGGCGGCGCGTCGACCGATCAAGCCCGCGTCAGCACCGCGTCGAGCGCGTCTCGAACAGCTCCGAACCGCTCGGGCGACACCTTGCTTCGGCCCTCGCGCTTGCTCTCGAGCACGTAGAACACGTCCGCAGCGCGCCTTCCCTCGGTGTTGACCTTCGCCGTCGCGATCGTGAGACCCAGGCGATACAGAGCGATCGCGATCGCATGAAGAAGCCCGGGGCGATCGCGGCCGAAGATCTCGATCACCGTGAAGCGCCCGCTCGCGTCGTTGTCGATCGAGACCTCCGTGCGCACCGCGGGTTCGGCCCGGCGAAAGCCTACGTTCGTCTCGATCGTGGGCGGCTCGTCGCCCGCGAGTACGCGGTCGAGCTCGCGCGGCAGACGATCTTGCAGCCGATCGAGGCCGCCGGGATCGTCATCGAGCCTTCGCACGATGAACACGTCCATCGCCCACGCCTCGTCTCCGGTGACCTTGGCGAAAATCTGCGCGCCCTGAACGTCGAGTCGGCAGGCGAATAGCATCGCCGCGAGCCGCGCGAGGAGCCCCGGTCGGTCCGGAGCGCACACGAGGACCTCGAGCAGCTCTTCACGCGCCGCGCTCGAGCTGTCGACGCGCGCGACGGACACGAGCGGCGCGCCCGAGGGCCGCGTGGACAACGCCTTCGCGTGGCGCACGATGGACGCCGCGCTCGATCCGTACACGTACCGCGACGGCAGCGCAGCGCAGTGCGCGCGGACGAGCTCGGCGTCTTCACCAGCCAGCTCCGCGGCGTGCTCGACGATCTGAGCGACGTCATCGACGTCCGCGCCGCCAGCGAGCGCCTCTTCGGTGCGACGCAAGAGCTCGTCGAGCATCTTCGCCTTCCACGTAGTCATGGACGTGGGGCTGGTCGTCGAGAGGTCGGCCACGGTGAGCAAATACAGCGTTCGAAGGCGCCACTCGGAGCCGACGAGCTTCGCGACAGGCGCGATCGTCTCGGGGTCCGAGAGATCACGGCGCGTCGCGACGTGGTAGAGCGCGAGGTGTTGTCGCACCAGCCACGCGACGCACTCGGCGTCCTCCGTCGACAGCCCGAGCCGCGGAGCGATGGTCGCCACGAGCTGCGCGCCGATCGCCGAGTGATCGCCGCGCCTGCCCTTGCCCACGTCGTGCAGCAGCGTCGCGAGGCAGAGGAGCGAGCGTCGATCGACGTCCGCGAGCACGAGCGCGGCGTTGTCGAACGCCTCGGCGTGCTCTCCGCGCGCCATCTCGTGCAGTCGATCGACGGCCGCGACGCTGTGAACGTCCACGGTATAGACGTGATAGACGTCGTGATGAACGCGCCCCGTCACCGGCGCGAACTCCGGGACCATCGCGAGCAACAGACCGAGGTCGTGCAGCTCTGCCAGGACGCTGCCCTCGCCCTGCTCCGCGGCGCTCACCGACGAGCCGCGCTGCCGGAGCCTGGCCCTCGGCGCGTGCGAAATCAGCCGTAGAAACAGCGGCCCCGACTCGGGACCCTCGCGCAGCGCGCTGCAAAACTCCTGGTCGCTCGCCGCGCGCGCGATCGCCTCTCGGGCCCGCGCCGAGAGCGGGAGGCCGTGCCGCACAGAGAGCTCGACGATGCGCAGCGCCGCCGCAGGGTCCTTCGAAAGAACGTTGGCGTCGGTGAACACGAGCGCCCCGTCGAAGCGCTCGACGCCATCGGCGATGCGCTCGGAGCGGGGGATGCGGTCGTGCGACGCGCGTCCCGTGCGGCAGCGCTCGAGGACGAGCTCGAGCGTGGTCGCGACGGTTCGCGCGTGCCCGTAGTACTGCTGCATCAGCCGCTCGGCGCCGTGGGCGACGGCCTCGTCCGAGTCGTCCGCGACGAGCCCGAGCGCCCGCGCGCACTCTTCTTGGGCGTCGAAGGTCAGCCGATCCGAGCGACGATTCGCGATCGCGTGCATCGCGCACCGCGCGCGCCAATAGAACTCTCGCGCGCGCTCGAGGCGCTCGCGCTCCTCGGCGCTGACGAATCCTCCGCGAAGCGCCTCGCGAAAGGACAGCACACGAAATCGAGCCCCCAACGCCCACAGCGCGATGTCGAGGTCGCGCAGCGCGCCGCGCCCGTTTTTCAGGTCCGGCTCGAGCAGGTACACCGAGGCGCCGAAGCGCTGGTGCCGACCGCGCATCTCCGCGCCAAACGCGTCGAGCAGCTGATTGACCTCGCCGTCGAAGAGCGAGCGCCAGCCGCGCTCGATCGCCTCTTTGGCGTACGCCGCGTCGCCCGCGAGAAATCGCGCGTCGAGGACCATCGTCGCCGAGCGCAGATCGTCTCGGGCGAGCTGGGCGAACTCCGTCGGCGACCGGACGGCGTGTCCGACGGAGACTCCCGCGTCCCACAATGGGTACAAAAGAAGGTCCGCGAGCGCCCGAACGCGATCGTCCTCGGGGTTGGGCGCGAGGATGACCAGGTCGAGGTCGCTGCCGAGCGCGAGCGTTCCGCGGCCGTATCCGCCGACGGCGATCAACGCGGTCTCGTTGTGACGCAGCCCGCATTGGGCCAGCGCGCCGCAGAAGAACGCCGAGAGGAGCCCGTCGAACACGGTGGCCGCCTGGTGCGCGAGCGCGACGCCCCCTCGCCCCTCGAGCGCCTTCTGGCGCAGCGGGCCGCGGTGAAGGGAGAGATAGCGCCGCGTCCCTTCGCCAATGGAGGGTGACAGCAGGGCGCGAGGAGCCTCGGAGTCGGAGCTTTGTGTCGTCAACGGAGCGCCGTTTTACAGCGTTTTGTCTCCGCGGTGGAGGCCAGGACGCGCCGAACGGTCGACGCCCGCGCACTGGGCCATCACGAGGACGAACGGCGAGCGAGCCGCGCGACACGATCACTCGACCCACGAATTCAAGACACCACGAAAACTCTTGCGTACAGCGCGGCGCCGCTCGAGCCTTACTGCGGTCCGGCGGCGACGCTGGCCGCGATCGAGCGGGCCATCTGCGTCTGATACGCGTCGGTCGCCAGTCGCCCCTCCTCCATCGCGTTGGAGATGAACGACAGCTCGATCAGGATCGCCGGCATCTCCGTTCCGACGAGCACGTTGAAGCGCGCAACGTGAACGCCCATGTCGTCCACCGTCGGGTAGCTCGCGCGAAGCGTCTCGAGCAGCGAGCGCTGCACGTTGTTGGCGAGGCGCCACGAGCGCGCGCCCTGCGAAGCGAGCTGCATGTTGGCAAGGATGTGCGAGACCTCGCCGTCGTCGACGGGGTCGAGCTCTCGCTCGGCGCTCACACGACGCGCGAAGCGGTTCTCGACGCGCTCGTGCCGAGCGTCGAGCGCGTACACAGAGACCCCTCGCGCCTCGGCGCGCGGGCTCGCGTTGCAGTGAATCGACACGAACAAGTCCGCCCGGGCGTCGTTCGCCCGTTGCGCCCGGTCCTCGAGCGTCACGTACACGTCGCGGTCCCTGGTCATCACGACGTCGACCCCGTGCTCCGACGCGAGCAGCTCGGCGACCTTGCGAGACACCGACAACGACACGTCGCTCTCGCGCAGGCCCGTCGGTCCTCGGGCGCCCGGATCGGTTCCGCCGTGCCCAGCGTCGATCACCACGCGTCGAACCGCGCGGCGGGCGCCGGGGTTCGAGTTCGCGTTTGCGGCGCCGCTCTCGACCACGGGCGTCGACGCACGCGCGCTGGCCGGGTCGAACAACGCCAGCGAGGCCCGAACGCTGTCGCGCGCGGCGCCATCCGGGCAGCGGCGCAAGTACTCGAGCCACGCGGCGCGGGCGCCGTCCCTGTCCTCGGCGAGATTGCGAAGCGAGCCGATTTTCGCGAGCGAATCGCAAGCGAGCGCGGGCTCGGCGCGAAGCTCGGACAGCGCGCGCAAACGACCTTCGGCGAGCGCGAGATCGCGCCCGTCTCGAAAGCGGCGAAAGCGTTCGGTGAGCAGCTGCGCCGCAGCGGTCTGGGCTTCGATCGAGCGTCGCGTGGCTCGCAGCGCGTCGAGCCTCGCGACGATTCGGTCGGTGTTGGCCGGAAGCGCGCCCCGCGCGATCGCCTCGCGCGCCGAGTTGGCCTGCTGCACGGCGTCCTCGTCGAGCGCCGCCGGAGCCCGAGCCCGAAGCGCGCTGGCGGAGCGAGTCGCGTCATCGTCGCCGCACGCGCCGACGCCGAACGCCACCGTGAGCGCAGCGACGGAAACCGCGACGATCCTCAGCGAGGCGAACCCGGTGATCGAAGCCGAAAGACGCACGTCGATCGTCGGTATCAGAGCTCGGGCCGGGACGCGAAGTTCTTGCAAGCGCGATGCGCTACTCTCGGCGCGTGGAAGAGACGCCTGCGCTAGTTCCCGTCATTCGATACACCGCGCTCGCGCTGGTGCTTCTGGTCGCCGCGCGTTCGGTGTTTCGCCTCGCGGCGCGCAACATCAACACGCCAGCGTTTCTCGCGGCGCTCACGAAGCTAGTCGACGCGAACAACGCCGCGCGCGCAGCGAAGCTCACGCGAGCAGCGGAGGTGGCCACAGTGAGTCGACTCGTGGCGCGAGCGTTGTCCCTTCGCGTCCACGCCGTCGCGCCGCCGACTGGCGAGCAGGGACACTTTCGCGACGGGGGAAGTCCCGGGGAGCCGTTCGAGCTCGGCTGGCGTCGCGAGATGGACGCCGCCCAAAACAGCCTTCGAATGGAAGTGATGACCGACACGGTCGCCGCGGCGGTCGCGGGCTCGATCGGCGCCGCGATCGCAGCGATCGGCGCGGCCAGCACAGCCGAGAGCTCGTGGCGCTCGGCCAACATCGGCGCGCTCGGCGTCGCGCTGCTCGGCGTGTTCGTCGCGCTTCGAACGGGCAGCTCGACGCTCAGCGGCCTCGTCGCGGTCCGCGCCTTCTGCGAGCGCATCAAGCGCCCGGTCGAAGAGTTCGACGCCGATCGAATCGAGGCCGCTCGAATCGCCGAGGGCGTCTGGCTCAAGGACCAGCGAAGCTCCAGCGGAGATGGCACCGATCCGTAGCAGGCGCTGATCCGCTCGGTCGTCTTCGACGCCCGGCGCCCGCGAAACAGCGATGATCCCTCAGATCCAGCGCAGCCGTCGGAGCAGCGCGGTGAGCGCGACGGCGAGCGTGACCGATGTACCGACGATCACGGCGAACGCCCACGCGCGATGCTGCCCAGGCAAGAGCACGTTCATCCCGTAGATGCTCGCGATGAGCGTCGGAACCGAGAGGACCACGGTGGCCGCCGTGAGCACCTTCATCACGACGTTCAGGTTGTTCGAGATGATCGACGCGAAGGCGTCCATCATTTGACTGAGGATGTTCTCGGCGACGCTGCACAGCTCGCGCGCCTGCGCGACCTCGACGCGCGCGTCCTCGAGCAGCGCCATCTCGTCGTCCGTGAGCGTCGCGCGCTGGTGGCGTTCGATCCGCGCGAGCAGCCGCTCGATCGAAGTGAGCGCGTTGGTGAAGTGGACGAGGGACTTCTGGTAGCGCAGCAGCTCGAGCACCTCTCGGTTGCGAAGGGAGGCGTTGAGCTCGTCTTCCAGTCGCTCGACCGCGGCGTCGATCTCGCGCAAGTGCTCGAGGAAGCGCTCCGCGGCGCGCTCGACGAAGGTGAAGATCAGCGGCCAGGGCCGCAACAGCGCGGGCCCGACGGACGCAGCTCGCTCGAAGACGATGCACGGCCGTCGACAGACCGTGAGCACGCGCATGCCGTCGAGCAACAACACCCCCGCGGACTCCGTAAGAAACCTCGGTTCCGTACGATCCAGCGGCTCGCTCGCCTCGAGCGGCACACGCAGGATCACCACCGTGCTTCCGCCGTGGGTCGAGTATCGGCCAGGCTCGTCAGGGTCGAGCGAGTGGTCCAGATCCGTCGAGTCGGCGCCGTATGCGACAAGCGCCGCGCGCTCGTCCGCGCTCGGATCGACCGCGTGCACCCACTGCCCCGCCTCCCCCGAAGCTCGAGACAAAGGGAGCGTGGCGGTGAGCTCGAGCGTTCGTGTGCGTTCGTTGTAGAGGTACAGCATGCCGGCGACTACAACTGACCCGCGGTCATGTTGTTATTTTAGTGAGCAGTGCGCTTTGTAGCCGCGCGATGACCTTGTCGACGGAGGCGCCGTCTTCCGCTCGCGCCAGTCGCTGACGACGCAGCGCGCCGACGGACGCAGCGACGCTGCCGCCGAACTGCTCGCAGACCGAGCACCCGGCGAGGTGCGCTTCGACCGCCGCGCGCTCGGACGGACCGAGGGTCCCGTCGATGAAATCACCGAGCTTCTCGAGGACCTCGCTGCAAAGCAGGCCCGCGACCCGTCTTTCTCCGTTCACGATGGCTCCTCCGTTCGAAGCGACGCCACGAAGCGGAGCCGCGCTCGATGCAGCCTGCTCTTCAGCGCCGAAACCGTGATCGACAACGCCGCCGCAGCCTCGTCGTTCGAAAGCCCTTCGACGTCGACGAGCGAGAGCACAGCCCTGTCGTCGTCCTCGAGCGTCGCGAGCGCGCGTCGCACGCGCTCGTCGTCCGCGATTCGCTCTTCGAGCGAACGCAGCAGCGATGGATCACCCCAACCCGCGGCGCCGCCGAGCGAGTCGAGGCTGTCGAGACTGTCGTGGGCCGACGGGCGATCTGCCCGCCGACGATAACGACGGTGCACGGCGTTGCGCGTGATCGTGAACAACCACGAGCGCGGCGAGCTGTCCGATCGAAACCCGTCTGCGTGCTGCCAGAGCGCGGTGAACGCCTCTTGCACAGCGTCCTCGGCGATCGCGCGATCGTGCGAGAGCGTGGTGGCGAATCGAAGCAGCGCTGCCGCGTGCCGATCGAACAGCGCGCGAAAGGCCGCAGGATCGCCGGTCGCGACGCCGCGAAGCAGCGTCACGTCGTCGATGTGTTGTCCTTCGCCTTCACTGGGCATGTGCTGAAGCCGAAGAGAGTGTACAGCGGGCAGCTCCCGAGCAGACCGGTCGCGAGAGGAATGATCCCGAGCAGGCCGAGCAGGGTCTTGGGCCCGACGAAGACGATCGAGAGCAGCGCGATGCCGAGGATCACCCGGATTCCACGCTCGATGGGGTGCTCGTTGGTCGGGAGAATCTTGCTCAACATGGCGGGTGGCTCCGTTCGTTTTCTTTGGGGGTTCGGGTCAGCGACTGCTGTTCAGCCGCGCTCGAACGAAGGGAGTCCCGAGGGCGCGAGTTCGATTCTTCTTCGATGCGCGAAATCGTCAGCGAATTTCCAGCACCACTCGCGCAGGTTCTGCGCCCGTCAGAGCAGAAACGGGATCACGGCCCGTCGGTCCTTCGGATAGTCATCGAAGCTGTTCTGATACCAACGGTGGTTGTCGAGGGCGCGGGGAAGCAGGTTGGCCGCGGTGTACAGCGCAAACGCAAACCCCGCGAAGGACCAGGTCGCGATCGTCCAGCCAACCCATTCGAGCAGCTCGCCGAAGTAGTTGGGGCAGGACACCCATCGATAGAGTCCGCCGTGCGGAATCTTGTAGCCCGTCTCGCCGGGCTTTCGCAGCGAGCGAAGGATCGAGTCGGACTGGTGGTTGATGTAGTAGCCGAGCGCGAAAACCAACGCGCCCAAGACGAAGCGCGCATCGGTGAGCCACTCGCTCGAATAGGCGCGAACGTGCGACACCTGGCCCGCGTTGACCGCAGCGTTGAGCGAGTTGAACGCGACCGCCGTGAGGGCGATGAAGACCGGCGTGCGCTTGGCGCTCGCGCCGAGGCGCAGCGGATAGATGAACGTGCGGTAGCCGTAGTGCGCCATCCAGAGCGCCAGCAGCACCCGCGAGCCGAGCTGATGGCTGTGATCGCCGACGAAGAAGATGTAGGCCCACAGCAGGACCGCGGGGCTCTCCATGATCACCCACGCCACACGCGGTGACAGCGAGGGTCCCCACCCCCCACGCGCGTGTCGACCGTACGGCGCCGTGATGAACAAGAGCGACA
>LNEO01000131.1 GCA_001465015.1 Deltaproteobacteria bacterium Ga0077539
GCACCTCGCGACGCTCGGCTATTCAGCAACGCAGCTCGTCGTCGATTCGACGGGCACGCTCACGACGCTCCAGCCGCCGTCCGAGGGGCGCGCCGTCGCGCTGCCGGTTCTTCGCACGAAAGAGAGCGCGAGCGGACCGGCGGACATCAACGTGACGTCCGTGCTCGGCGAAGGCGGAATGGGCCGAGTCATGGCCGCTACCCAAGTCGCGCTCGGCCGCGAGGTCGCCGTCAAAGTCCTTCGCAACGAGGCAGACCCCCGCGCGAGCGCGGATCTCCTGCGCGAGGCGATGGTGGCAGGGAGGCTCGAGCACCCGAACATCGTTCCGGTGTACCTGCTCGGGACGACGCCGGAGGGGGCGCCGCTGTTCGTCATGCGCAGGATCGCTGGCGTGCCGTGGAGCCGCGTCTTGTCGGAGATGAGCGCAGCGCCTGCTTTCTTCGCGACCGCTAGCGCAGATCCCCTGGGATTTCAGCTGTCGATCTTCTCGCGCGTCTGCGAGGCCGTGCACTTTGCGCACTCCAAAGGCATCGTCCACCGAGACCTCAAACCCGACAACGTGATGCTCGGCGAGTTCGGAGAGGTCTACGTCGTCGACTGGGGCCTCGCCGTGTCGCTCGAAGATGACACCGCGCTCCCGCGCGCGCGCGACGCAAAGGCCCTCGCGGGTACCCCCCGCTACATGGCCCCCGAGATGATCGCCTGCGACGCCGCCGCGCTCTCGGCGCGCACCGACGTATTTCTGCTCGGCGCGATCCTCTACGAAATCGTGACCGGACGAGCCCCGTTCGACGCCCCATCCGTGCTCGAACAACTCGTTCGCGCGTTCGACTGCGCCCCGCCCCCCGTCGGAGAAGAGGCCTCGCCAGAGCTCGCGCGGATCGTTCAGCGCGCCCTCGCCCGATCGCCGAGCGATCGCTACGCGTCGGTCGACGAGCTCCGCAGAGCCGTGCTCGATTTCGCGCAACACCGCGCTTCGTACGCTCTATCGACGGAGGCGGCCGCGCGAGGGGCCGAGCTCTTCGCGCTGCTCGACGCCCCCAGCGATGCCCGATCCGACGCGAGCTCGCCGCGCGTCCAAGAGCTGTTCACCGAGTGTCGCTTCGGCTACCTCCAAGCCCTCAAGGCCTGGAGCCACAACGACGAGGCGAAAGCCGGCCTCAAGCGCGCCCTCGAGCGAATGATCGAGCACGAGCTGGCGCGAGACAACGCGCGGGGCGCGAGCGAGCTGCTCGCGCAGCTCACCGAGGCAAACCCCGAGCTCGCACGGCGCGTCCGCGACGCGCAAGAGCGCACCGTCGCCGACCGCGCGCGCATCGACGCGCTCGAGGCGTTTCGCAAAGACGCAGACACCGACTCCGCCACCTCTGCGCGGGTCAAGATGCTGTTCGGCGGCGGCCTGTTCTGGGCGGTGCTCTCGTCGATCGCGGGCGTTCTGGACTGGAAAGGGCTCTGGCCGTTCACCTACCGCGAAGCGATGGCGGCCATCGCGCTCAACGGCGCGATCACGGTCTGGATGCGATCGCACATCCTGCGCACGCAAAGCCCGAACGCCGCCGTGCGCCGGCTGCTCGACACGTCGACCCTGCTCGGGATCGGGCTCTTTTCGCACTGGGTGCTCGCGTGGGCGCTGGGCACGCGGCTCGAGCACGCGCTCGTGACCTTTCTCTGGTGGGTCGCCGGCGGATGGATCTGCGTGGGACTGCTCTTCGACCGAAAGATCGTGCTTACGGGCATCGCCTTCGGCGCCGGCGCGATCGCCGTCGCGCTCTGGCCAGCGCTTCGGATCTTCATCTTCGGCGCGACTTGCTTGATCGGGTACGGAGCGCTAGCGCTCGCGTGGCACATGGACGACCGCGCCAGACGGACGGTCAGCGAAGAGCGGTAGACTCAGACAGCAGTCGCGCGCGCGCCTGCGTTGCAAGCACCCAACGGGCCCGCGCGAGACGCGGCGCGAAAGGGGACCTCGGAGCCGTGGAGTACAAATACAGCAAACGCGCTGGCGCGCTCAACGAAGTCGCGCCCCAGCAGCAGCCGCAACGCCAGCGCGTCCAACAGCGTTCGCAACGCGAGGTCGTGCAGTCGTTGAGCAACGACTTCGACTTCGCAGAGACGACCGGCGTCAGCAACATCGGCCCGGGACCGAGCACGACGGGGATGCTCCACGTCGGCTCGTCCCACGCGCAATCGATCAGCAGCACACCACACCGTACGCCGGCCGCGCCGGCGCCGCGCCCGGCCGCGGTCACCGCGCCGCGCAACCGAGGAGGGCGATCGATGTTCTTCTTCACCGTCAATGCTGGCGAGCGGGTTCGCGTCATCCACCGCGACGGAACCGTCGAAATCGTCGATGGTCCCAGGCGCTTCTGGCTCGGCTCGAAAAACGTCGAGTACATGACCCAGTACGTCGCGCACCCGAGCGAGTTCTTGATCGTTCGCTTTCGCGACGGCAGGCAAGAGCATCACGCAGGACCCGCCAACGTGTGGCTCGACCCCAAGGAGCACCTCTCGATCGAGAAAGAAGAGGCCCTCCCGATCGCCGCAAAAGAAGCGGTCGTGGTGTACGCCAAGGGTGAAGACGGCGCCGTCGCGCGGAGGCTCGTGCACGGCCCTGCGATGTTCGTTCCGGCGCCCGGCGAGTGGCTGCACACGTTTTCGTGGCACGGCTCGAAGGGAGGATCCGACGGTTACCTGAAGGTACCCAACGCGCTGGTCTTTCAAAAGCTCTGGTTTTTGCCAGACCAGATGTACCATGACGTGCACGACGTCCGGACCGCTGACGACGCCGTCCTCACCATCCGACTGATGCTCTTCTTCGAGCTCGTGGACCTGCCGCGGATGCTCGAGAGCACGCACGACCCGATCGGCGACTTCGTCAACGCGGCCACGTCCGACGTCATCGACTTCACGGGAAAGCACGATTTCGAGTCTTTCAAGCGCCACACCGAGAAGCTCAACGAGCTCGCGGCATACGCGCAGCTCACGGCCCGCGCCGAGCAGTGCGGCTATCGGATCAACAAGGTCGTGTATCGCGGCTACGGCGCCCCAGAGTCCCTGCAGCGGATGCACGACGAGGCCATCGAGTCGCGCACGCGACTCCAACTCGAGCGCGCCACGCAGCAGCAGGCGCAGGACCTCGAGGACTTCAAGCTCGATCGAGAGCACGCCCGCGCGTCCCGCCAGCGCACCGAGCAAGAGGCGTCCAACGTGTTCGAGCTCGCCGAGCGAGACAAGCGCCGCGCCGCCGACATCGCAGACGCCGAGGCCAAGCGAGCGTTCGACCGCAAGCAGCGCGAGCTCGACCGCCAACAGCAAACGACGGCTGAGCGAGAGCGAGACGAAGCCGAGCGAAAGCGCCTCGGCGCGCTTCGTGAGCTCGGCGTCGACCTCACGAGGCTCCTCACCCAACAGCGGCCCGATCGGGTGATCGAGGTCCGTGGCGCGGAGACCACGCACCTGCACGTTGCAAACGACGAGGATTGAAGGCCTCGCCCCGCCGCTGGCGCAAATCGGCGACACTGCGGAGGTGAGTCAGGAAGCATCTACGGGCGACGCAAAGCGCCCGCTGTCGCTCGAGACGAAGCTCGCGTACGGCTTCGGCGACCTCGGCTTCAGCATCACCAACACCATCGTCGCGCTTTACTTCGGGATGTTTCTCACGGACGTCGTCGGAGTCCGCGCGAGCTACGCGGCGGTCGCGATCTTTCTCGGGCGGACGTGGGATTACTTCAACGACCCCTTCGTCGGCTACCTCTCTGATCGCACCCGATCGCGCTGGGGCCGCAGAAGGCCGTGGTTGCTGTTCGGCGCGCCTCCGTTCGCGATGGCATTCGCGATGATGTGGTGGAGGCCGCCCATCACGTCGGCCGCCGGGCTGGCCGCCTACTACGCGCTCGCGTACGTCCTGTTCGACACGGCGACCACCGCGCTGTCGACGCCGTACTACGCCCTCACGCCGGAGATCACCGACGACTACGACGAGCGGACGTCGCTCGTCAGCTATCGCATGGCGTTCTCGATCGCGGGCTCGCTCGTGGCGTTCACCACCCCGCTCATCGTTATTCGCGCGATGCGTCCCGAGAACGGCGGACGCGTGTTTCTCATGGGGATCATCTACGGAGTCGTCGCCGCGGCGCCGATGTGGGTGGTCTTCGCGAAGGTGCGCGAGCGTCAAGACCTCGTCGCAGAGGAGCCACCAGGGCTGCGCGACTCGCTCAAGGCCGCGTGGAAGAACGCTCCGTTTCGCTTCTCGGCCACGATCTACCTGCTCACGTGGGTGTCGATCGACATCGTCCTCGCGTCGCTGCTCTATTTCTTGAAGTACCGAATGAACCTCGAGAAGGAGAGCGACCTCGTCTCGGGGACGATCTTCGTCGTCGCGTTCTTGTCCCTTCCTGCGTGGGAGTGGCTCTCGCGCCGATGGGACAAGCGCGTGGCGTACCTCGTGGGAATCTCGTTCTGGGCCGTGATCCAGATCGTGCTGGTGATGATCGCGCCATCATGGGGTCTGAGCGCCGCGCTCATCTGCGCCGCGCTCGGCGGCGTCGGAGTGGGCGCCGCGCACGTGCTTCCGTGGGCGCTCATCCCGGACGCCGTCGAGTGGGACGAATACCACTCGGGTCAACGACACGAGGGGATGTTCTATGCGCTCGTGAGCCTCGCGCAGAAGGTCGCGTCGTCCCTCGCCGTTCCGGGCGCGCTGCTCATCTTGGACGCCACTGGGTACGTCCCCAACTCGCCGACGCAGAGCGCCTCTGCGATCAACGGGATTCGACTCCTCTTCGGGCCGACGCCTGCGGTGCTCCTCGTGATCGCGCTGGTGATCGCCTGGCGCTATCCGCTGTCGCGCCAGGAGTTCGCGCGCATTCGGGCGGCGCTCGACGAGCGCAAGAAGGCCGCGCGAGAGAAGACCGCGTCCTGACGCGCCATCGAGCGCTCACCAGCGAGTGTCCTGCTCCTCGGTGACGCCCAACGCCTTCGAGATCCGATGCGTCCGCCCTGCACGGTCGCGCACGACGCCCTCGTAGCGACCGATGCCCTGCACGAAGTTCGAAGAGACGAGCACGAGCTCGCGCTTCTCTTTGTGAAAATCGCTAGGAAAGAACCGTAGATCCACGCTCTCGCACGTGGTCCTGACGCGCCACGGACGCGTGAGATCGCCGTCTCCCTCGCGCTCGATTCGCCCCTCGCCCACGCCCATGAGCTCGTCGCCGATCCACAGCGCGCACTCGGGCTCGCCGACGAAGCCCTGCACGAGGTTCATCCCGAAGCGCTCGCCAACGTCGGTTCGTCCCATCGCGAAGGCCCATCGCCACTGGGTCCTGCGCGCGAGCAGCCCCTGGGTGAGGTCGAAGCCACCGAAACCACCTTCCATCGACCAACGCTTGTCGCCGACGGAGATCGATCCCTCTGCGGCGAGCAGGGTTCGCTTCTCGGTCACATCGATGACACCGTCTGGGATCTTCGCGACCGCGGTGATCGGCGGCGGCGCGCCCGCCGAACGCATTCGAGCGTCGATCGAGAGCTCGCCCGCGCGTACCGAGAGCGTCACGTTTCCCCCAGGGTCCTTCTCGATTCGGTACCGCGTCCGGCCCAGATCGAACCTCGCCCGCACCCCCTTCGAGCGGTCATCGATCACCGAGCAGAGCATCGGCAGTCCGATCGCCGACTCGTGCGCGACGATGCGTCCGCGCTCGGCGTCGAACACGTACGAAAACGCGGTCGCGCTGTAGCCGAGCCGCACGATCGCCGCCGCCGCGAACACCGAGTCGGTCGCGAGCGAGGCGTACAACCAGCGCTTCTCCGTGGCGACTCGCGCGAGGCGCCCCGAAGACAGCGGTCCGAGATCGACGCCCGCGAGCGACCCGACGTACGAGCCGAAGCGCACCCTGCCCGTCGAGGGGTCGATCAACAACGGTGGAGCAGCGGAGAGCGTTCGCATGGCGGGCGACGGTAGCGCAGAGAGGACCGATTGCGTCGCACGTTGGTGCTCCGATCGCAGGTCATTTGCTGCAGACTCTGCCGGATGCAGGTCGGCGACATCGACTGGAACGCTTGGACCCCAAAGGACACAGCCACGCTCCTCTTCGTGATCGACCGCGGTCGCGCGTTGCTCATTCGCAAGAAGCGCGGCCTCGGAGCAGGAAAGATCAACGCCCCCGGCGGCAGGCTCGACCCCAACGAGTCTCCGCGGGACGCAGCGATCCGCGAAGTGCAAGAGGAGCTCGGCGTCACGCCGCTCGAGCCGCGCGAGCGCGGGACGCTCGCCTTCGAGTTCCTCGACGGATATCGGCTCTTCTGCCACGTGTTTTCCTCGGATCGTTGCGAGGGAGAAGCGATCGAGACCGACGAAGCGGTCCCGCTGTGGACCCCGCTCGAGGCGATTCCGTACAGAGAAATGTGGGCCGACGACGAGCTGTGGCTGCCGAAGATGCTCGCGGGGTACGGCTTCGCCGGGAGGTTCGTGTTCGACGGCGATCGGCTCCTGTCGCACGAACTGTCGCTGCAAGACCCCGCGAGCGAGCTCTTTCGGACGCTCGGTGAGCTTCGCGTCGACTACGAGATTCGCGCACATCCGCCGGTGTTCACCGTCGCGCAAGCGAAGCAGCACCGCCCCAAGGACGAGCACGGCGTGCACGTGAAGAACCTCTTCGTGCGAGACAAGAAAGGGACGATGTGGCTCGTGACCGTCCCCGAGGACACGCAGCTGGATCTCGCGTCGCTCGCAGAGAAGCTCCGCACGAAACACCTGTCGTTTGCGTCCAGCGCGAGGTTGAGGGCGCACCTCGGCGTCGAGCCCGGCTCGGTGACGCCGCTGGCTGTGCTCAACGATCGCGAGCGCGTCGTTCGCGTGGCCGTCGCTGCTTCGCTCTTCGATGCGCCGCTCGTGCACTGTCATCCGATGACAAACGACCGCACCGTCGGCCTCGCTGGCTCCGCGCTGCGATCGCTGCTCGAGCACTCCCGGTGCGCGACGATCGCGCTCGATCTCTAGTGCGCGACGAGTGCGCTCGCGGCGGTACGATCGAGGCCTTCGATGAATCGCCCTTTGTTGCTCGCATGCCTCCTTCTCTGCGTTCGCTGCGGCGCACGCACGGAGCTGACCGCGTCGCGCAACGCGTCGACGCCGATCGACGCGGCGACGGGAGCCTGTCGATGGACGCCGAGCGCGGCGTTTGCGATCACGCCGGACGGACAGGCTCAGTGGCGCGTGCTGGCCGCGACTTCCGTAGGGTCGGGAGCGCACATCGCGCTTCAACGCACGCTCCCTGATCAGACATCACGTCTCGTCGTCGCGACGGCGCTGGACGACGAACGAGCATCGCCTCGATCGACCCTCAGCGAACACGGAACGGCGCCCGTCGGCGCGGCGGTCGTCGCGTCCGTCGCAGCGACGCCCGCAGGAGACTCTCGTTGGGCTCTGTTCACGAGCGGCGAGGCACCGTGCGTCCTCGTTCGTCAGTCCGTCGATCAGCAGTCGCTCGTTCAGCCGATCGAGCTCTCGATGGCAGGGATGGGGTTCACGCTCAGCGGCTGTCGAAGCCTCGGACGGACGTCGCGAGGACTCTCGTTCTTGTCCGAGCAGCTCCGGGCGCTCTGGGGCGCAGAGGTGCTCTCGATGAACGAAGACGGGCGCTCGCTCTCCCGCGCGGCGTTGCCGTCGGCGTCGACTTCGGCGATGACGCCCAGCACGCGCGTCGTGCTCGAGGATCGCTCCTTCGTGCTGTTCGCGCTCGACGCGAGGGCGATGCGCGTCGCGATGCGCGCCCAACGCTTCGACCAAGACCTGGCGCCGCGCGGAGCAAACCAGGTGATCGCCGAGGTCGCGATCGCCCCGAAATCGCTCTCGATCGTCGAGACCAACGCGGGACTCCTCGCGCTGTGGGACAACGCGGTCGACACGCTTCCACCCGTGTTCGGCTTCGCCACGAGGGTGCTCGACCCGACGGCGCGACCCATCGAGGACACCGTCGAACACGGCGAGCTCGGGATGCTGTCGGGTGGTCCCGACGCCACGACGGTCGGCGCGGCGATCGTCGCCACGGGCCGATTTCTCGACGGAACCCCGCGACAGCGCTTCTTCGAGCTGGACGACCGAGGCCGGCTCGTCGGCGCGCCGATCGATCTGCCCACTCCCTCGCCCGGCGTCGCTGCGTCCAACTCGAAGATCGTGGCCACCAACGGCGGAGCGCTCGTCCTGACGGAGATCTCCGTGGGTCCTTTGGGCGGACAGGTGATCGCGATCCCCGTTCGCTGCGCGCGATGAGAATCCGTGCGGTGCAGGTACACTCGAGAGACACGATGACCAACGCGCGGGTGACTGGAATCTTGATTCTATGTGCATGGATCGTCGGCTGCGCACCCAGGCCGAGACGACCACTCGATGGCGGCGACGCTGCGATGGAGGACGCGACGGCCCTGCCGGACGGCGCCGATTCCGACGTGATGGACGCGAGCCCTCATGCAACGGACGCGCGAGACGCCCCGAGAGAGCGACCTCCGATCCCGGACGCGTTCTTCGATGAAGAAGGCGGGCTCCAAGGGCAGGAGATCCCGCCCCGCGGCCACGCTGCGTTGTTTTCGTGGCTCAATTTCGGAAGGTATCGGTCGTGGACGTGTCAGCGCAATCCGCGGCGCGCCCCGATCCCGTCGGAGCACGCGTTCACCCGGATCTGCATGAACGCGCAGTGGATCAACACTGAATCGACCGAGGTGTTTCCTGTCGGCTCGGCCGCCGTGAAGGAGCTCTACGAGTCAAACCTTCGAACGATCAGCGGATTTGCAGTCATGTTGAAGGTCGGCCCAGGAAACACCCCCGCCGACTGGTACTGGTATCAGCGCGTTCGCCCGGACTCGATGAACCCTGCGCTCCCCGAGCCGATCACCCCAGAAGGCGTCGTGGCCGATGGGCTCGCGGACAGACCGGGCAACGCGTTTACGATCTGCGCGTCGTGTCACTCGACGGCAGGCGAGGTCGGCCGCTCGGGCCATCACTACGGGTTCACTACGGGTCCCGAGCAGTAGACCTGCGCGGCGGAGGCGCCTCGAACCCCGCTCGGGCAGCGGCGACGAGCGCCTCGGCGCGCGGCCCCTCACCCTCGATCGAGACCCTCCTTCGAAGCGGCGAGCGCCTCGCGATCGTGACCCACACGGTCTCCCGCGGAATGGCTTCTCCAGCGCGATCGGGCCACTCGACCACGGTGAGCGCGTCGACTCCGAGCGAAAAGAGTCCGATCTCGTCGAGCGACTCTGGGCCGCTCAGTCGGTAGAGGTCCGCGTGAAGAATCTTTGTTCGTCCCTGATATTCGTGGACGATCGCAAAGGTGGGAGACGCCACTCGGACCTCGTCGGGCACGCCTGCGCCTCGCAGCATCGCCTGCGCGAAGACGGTCTTGCCCGCGCCGAGGGGGCCGATCAACGCGACGACGTCGCCCGCGATCGCGGCCTCGCCCATCGCACGAGCCGCGGCGCGCACGCGTCCGCGGGGTCCTTCGAACTCGAATCGAACGCGCGACATCGATGGTCTCGCGTAGCATGGCGCAAGATCCCCTGGTTCGGCGACAACCACATGATCTCGGTCGAACCCTCACGCGACCGAGCGCCAAGGCCGACACGACGCTGTGTCTCACGGTCGCGTGCTCGATCGCGCTCGCTTCGGCCCCGGTACACGCACAGCACGGCGACGGGCCGCTCAACGAAGCCAGCTACCGGATCGAGGCGCGCATCACCGGGCCTCGAACGATCGAGGCGACCGAGCGTATCCGCTGGGTACACCGCAGCGATTCGCGGCCACGCGCGCTCGAGTGGCACCTGTACGCCAACGCCTTCGAGCGAGGCTCGCTCTTTCTCCGGACGTTGTCGGGCGGCGCCCACCGAGGCAACGCGCCGGGCGCGGGAGGGTCGATCACCGTTCACTCGATCGCGCTGTCGTCGGGCGAAGAGCTGCTGCCAGGCGCGACACAGGAATTCGAAGACCGTGCCGGCGTGGGCGACGATCGAACGCGGCTCCGAACGCCGCTGCCCGCGTCGGTCGAGAGAGACGCGCCCCTCGAGATCGTCGTGCGATTTTCGGTGCTCCTCCCCGACGCGTTTTCTCGCAGCGGGTGCGGCGATCGATTCTGCTTCGCAGGACAGTGGTTTCCCAAGCTCGCCGTCCTCGAGCGCGACGGCCGGTGGAACAACTTTGCCCTCCACGCCCAAAGCGAGTTCTTCGCGGACTTCGGCCGATACGAGCTCACGATCGACGCGCCCCGCGCCGCCGTCGTCTTCGCTACGGGCCACGCCTCACCGGTTCAGCAGCGAGGCGATCGCGCCATCCACCGCTTCGTCCTCGGACGCGCGCACGACTGCGCGTTTGGTTGGTCCGAGCGCGCCACTCGACGCGCGGTCACGATCGGCGCGCCTCGAGTGCGGGACGGCGACGAGCAGACCGAACCCCGCGCGGTCGAGCTCGTCTCGGTGTCGACGTCGTCCGACGAGGTCGTCGCGGAGCGCGCCGTCGCTCTCGCTCGCCAGGCCCTACCCGTCTTCGAGCGGCGCTTCGGCCCGTATCCCTACGACTCGCTCACCGTGGTGGTCGCGCCGCGCGACGCCGTCGGACTGGGAGGAATGGAGTACCCCGGCCTCATCACGGTCGAGGCAAACCCATCGCTCCCGCGCTTCGTGCGCTCGATCGAATACGTGACCGCGCACGAGCTCGCCCACCAGTGGTTCTATGGCGTGATCGCGAGCGACGAGCACGCTCATCCAGTGCTCGACGAGGGGTTGGCCGAATACGCGACCGGCGTCGTGCTCGACGAGCTGTACGGCGCGCCAGCGTTTGGTCACATCGGCGCGGTGGGCTTCGGCTTCTGGGCGATGCAGGGCGCCTTCGCTTCGCTCGATCAGGACGAGGGTCCGCTCGTTCGAGAAGCGTCACGGTTCGCGAACTTCGACTCGTACGCGGCGCTCGTCTATCGCCGAGCGAGCGCGACGCTCGCGACGCTCGAACGCCACCAACCACAGCGATTCGAGCGGTTGTTGCGCGAGTACGCGACGCGTCAACGCTTTCGCCACCCTGGCCCTGAAGAGCTCCTCGCGACGCTCTCCGTCGATTCGAGCTCGCGAGCGCTCGCCGACCGCCTCCTCAGGCCTGCGCTCTTCGGGCGCTCTTCGTCCAACCTCCGCGTCGAGTCGCTGTCCGCCGATCGCGCGGTGCTCGTGCGCGACGGTGACCTGTCCCCGACGGTCTCTGTCGAGACTCAGCACGCCGACGGCTCGATCCACCGTCGCGCCTGGGACACGAGCGAACGCCGCCTCGAGCTGCGCGCCCCGCTCCGCTCGGTGAGCATCGATCCGAGCCCGAGCGCCCACATGGCCGAGCGGTCGAGGGTCGACAACGCTCGAACGCTGTCGGGCCCGGGACTCTCACCGCTGAGCGCGCGGCTCGCCAACGTGTTCGCCTTGCTCTTGCGATGGTTGGGACCGTGACGCCCTCCCCACGCCAATCGTTGTGGCGCCGCGCCGCCCCGCACGTGTTTGGTCTCGCGCTCGTCGAGTGGGCGCTCTCCTTCGCGCTCGCTCGCAGGATCGTGACGGCCTTCGCGCTCCCACTCGAGGCGCATCCTGCGGGCGGCGACGCGGTCCTCTCGGAGGACGGCCGCGTCGCGCTCGAGCTCTACTTCGCGCGGTCCGCAGAGCTTCCCCCGGCGCTCGCCGCGGTCGCGCTCTACGCCCTGCTCGCGTTGCTCGTGACCGCGCCGCTTCATGGGGCGCTGCCTTCGCTGGCCCGAGGACTGCCGCGCAATCCCTGGGCGCAGTCGATCTCGAAGACGCCGACCCTGATCGCGCTGGCGATCGCGCAGTGCACTCTCGTCGCGCTCTTTCTCCTCGCCGTTCGCGGTCCCGTCTCCTCGACGGCGATCGACGCGCTCTCTCGCGCGACGCCCCTCGCGATCGGCTCGTTCGCCGCGCTGCTCGCGGTCATCTGGGCGATCCTCGGTGCGCTGCGGGTCTTGTTCGCGCTCGCGCGCGGCGCGGCCGTCGGCGGGCAAACCACGCGCGCCGCGCTGACCCATGCGCTCGCGACCCTTCGAAGGCGCCCGATCCGTCTCGTTCTCTCGAGGCTCGTCCTGGACGTCGCGGGGCTCGCGCTCGCCGCGTTGGCGACGGTCGCGCCGGCCGCCGCGGCCGTTGGCGCGTCGCTCGTGACCCACGTCGGGCACGTGTCGCTGGAGCTCGCATGGCTCGACCGCGCCCTCGATGGGCTGCCTACCCCGGCGCCAACCGATTAGAATTGTTTGTGTTTTTACGATCGCTTGACCCTGCGAACGGACCCTCTACCATCGCCCCCTCCCTTCGGTCGCGGCCTCGTGCCGGCGTCCGTCCGAAGAGCCCGGAGTGAACTCGGCGATGCACCTGCTCATCCTATCGCGCAAGGCCTCGCTGTACTCGACGCGCAGGCTCACTGAGGCAGCGCGAGCGCGCGGACACGTCGTGTCCGTGATCGATCCGCTCGAGTTTTCCCTGGTGGTTTCCAGGGGAAAACCGCAGCTCTTCTTTCGGGGCTCGCCCGCGGAGAAGTACGACCTCGTCCTCCCTCGCATCGGAGCGTCGATCACCAGCTACGGCCTCGCGGTGGTGCGGCAGTTCGACATGATGGGAGTTCCCGTGCTCAACCACGCGATCGCCATCGCACGATCGCGCGACAAGCTCCGCGCGATGCAGCTGCTCACCAAGCGTGACCTCGACATCCCGACGACGGTTTGCACCAAGTCGACGGCGTACCTCGACAGCGCGCTGCAGCTTGTCGAAGGCCCACCAGCGATCGTCAAGCTCCACCAGGGAACGCAAGGCGTCGGCGTCATGCTCGCCGAAACGAGACAGAGCGTGCAGTCCACGCTCGAGAGCTTCTGGAGCCTCGGACAGGACATCATCCTTCAAGAGTTCGTCGCCGAATCCAAAGGGCGGGATATCCGCGTGATCGTCGTGGGCGGACGCGTCGTCGCCGCCATGCGACGGCGCGCGAAGCGCGGCGAATTTCGATCGAACCTCCACAGAGGCGGCGACGCAGAAGGCATCCCGAAGCTCCAGGCGCGATACGCGCGGGCCGCGATCGCGGCCGCCGAGGTGATGGCCCTCGAAGTGTGCGGCGTCGACATGCTCGAGACCCGTCGCGGACCGCGTATCCTGGAGATCAACTCGTCACCGGGACTCGAAGGCATCGAGCGGGCGACGCAGAAGGACATCGCGAGCGCCATCGTTCAGCACGCCGAGCGGTATTACCGCGCGAGAATGGGGCGCAAACAAAGGGGCGCCTACGCGAAAGACTCCGAGATCCTCGAAGGAGAGCGCGGCACTCCCACCCGACGGCGTCGCACCCCTCGATGACGGCGACGCTGGATGCGCGCGGGGTCGCGCGAGTGCTCACCGTCGATCGCAGCGCCTCGCGCAACGCGCTCGACAGCAGGACCATCGACGCGCTCGTCGCGCACGCACGCGCCGTCGGCAAAGACCGACACGCGCGAGCGATCGTGCTCGCGGCCAGTCCCCCGACCTTCGTGGCTGGCGGCGACCTGCACGAGTTCGGCGCCCTCCGCGGAGAGAGCGGCGGACGCACCGTCGCACGCAAAGGCAAAGCGCTCGTCGCCGCGCTTCGGGCCGCGAAGTTGCCGCTCGTCGCGGCGATCGACGGACCGGCGTTCGGCGGCGGGTGCGAGCTCGCGGCCGCGTGCGACCTGCGTTTTGCCCACAAGGACTCCAGCTTTCACTGGGTGCAAAACAAGCTCGCGGTGACCACTGGTTGGGGAGCAACGGCGCGGCTCGTCGCCCTCGTGGGACCGTCCATCGCCGCTCAGTGGCTCCTCGGCGCTGAGTCCGTGACGGCGAGCGCCGCGCTCGAGGCCCGGTTCGTCAACCAGCTCTGTCGCGAGGGCACCGCGCTCGAAGCAGCGCTCACGTGGACCGAGCGCCTCGCGTCGATCGATCCGGCGGTCACACGAGCGCAGCTCGCCCTCGTCCGCGCCGAGATCGATCAGGCGACCGCGCGAGCGGCCGCCAGTGAGCTCCGCGCGTTCAGCGCGAGCTGGGCGCTGCCAGCGCACGAGGCCGCAGTGGCGCGCTTCACCGCCGGACGCGCGCGCCGCGGGCGCTGAGGACCAACTCGCTCGAGCGCGAATCCTGCACGACCGCGCGCCACTCGTCGGCGCTGAGGAATCCCGGTCGAAACGGGCGCGCCGCGAACACTTCGTCCTCGCACGCGTCGCTGTCGCACAACGCCAGCGAGCTCCGAACGGCGCCGCGCTCGGCGGCGTGCACCCAACGCGAGGCCGCGTCGCGAAACAGATCAGCGCTCATCCGACGCGCCAGCGGCTCGAGCGCGTCGCGGAGCGAAGCATCTTCGCGGACGTGCCGCACGATCGCGTGCATCGAGGAGCCCTCGACCTCTGCGTCGTCGCCCTGCGTGAGCGCGATGACGACGGCGCACGCAGCGTCGCAGAGCAACATGGGCGTCGGAGCGAGCCGCATCGCCACGCGCGCGCTGACAAACTGCGCAGCGCACTCGGCGGCGAGCCACCGTCGCGCGTCGGAGCTGAGCGCGCGATCGCGCTCGGGATCCACGAGCACGAGCGACGGAGTGCTCGGAGGCGACGACCAGAGCACCCCCAAACCGTCGAACGGAGCGACGACCGGCAACGGCGCCGAGAGGACGCGGCACGCGTCAGTGAGCGCGGCAGCAAAGGTGTCGGGCTGCTCCGAGGACGCGACCGAATGAACGTCGTAGTCCGCGGGCGAGCGCGCGTACGTCGCGCGTAGCGCCGTGGCCAGCGTCGCGATCCACTCGGCGACTTCTGTTTGTTCGAGCGGGTCTCGCAGCGCCGAGAGAGCGTCGCGCACAGCGGCGAGTCGGTCGGCGTCCGACGACGAAGCCGCTTCGGTCGTCGCGGCTCGGTCCAGCTCCGCGTCCGATGGCGACGGCCAGGTTGGATCGCTGGTCGCTGGTCGTTCGTCGAGCGAAGCGTTGGCAGCGACGAGACCTGTCGGAAAGCTCGGCTTCGAGAAGAGCTTCACACTCTCTTCGCGTTCGGGCGACGCCTGCTCTTGCGGGGGCAGCGCCTGAGAATCCTGCGCTTCGACCGGCGGGGGGCCGCTCGCCTCCGCGGCCGCTTGCGCCTCGGCGCGCTCGATCGCCTCGTCGATCTCTTGCGGCGGTGGAAACACCGACGGCGTCGAACGAACGTGCTCAGGCTCCTTCGTCGGCACCGGCGAATCAGGCCACAGCGCGATGCCGAGCCGCTGACGAAGCGCCCAGTACTGTTCGCTCATCGCGAAGGTGACGATGTCCGAGAGCGCTCCTTCTGGCGCGCTCTCGATGAGCATGAGAGCGCTCTTCGCGCTCGCGACGTCGCCCGACAAGAGCAGCCCTGCGCGCAGCGAGGTTCGCTCGGCGCCGGTGAGCCAGCGGCCGATGTCGACCTTCGCGCCGCGCTCGAGAAACAGCGCCACGACGCGCTCGAGGCGCGCGATCGCAGCGGGCTCCATGAGCTTGCGGAGCTGATCGCCGACCTTCGCGATCGAGGCGTCGACCGCGAGCTGGGGCCGACCCGCGCGCAACGCCGCAGCGAACAGCGACGTCAGCTCGGGGAGCGAGTCTTTGTAGAGCACGCGGATGTACTGCGCCGGGCGATACCGCGTCATGTGGTGCCCCGCGAGAAACGCGAGCTCTTCGAGCGTGCGTCCCGAGGTCACCTTCGCGCCGGCGAGCGAGGCGATCGGATCTGTGGGCAGCGCCTCGATCGCGCTGTCGCGTTCGGACACCACGAACGCCAGCGGCATCGGCGCGTCGAGCGCGAACGCCGCGGACCCGAGCGCACGAACGACGGCGAGCGACGAGCGCGACGGGTGCGCCGCGTCTCGCGCGTGCAGCCCGACCTTCGCGAGCGCGAGCGAGCGCACCGAGCGCACCGCGCCGAGCACGCACTCGAACACCTTGGTGACGAAGAGATCGTCGTCGGGGTGAGCGAGGAGTTTGAACCAGGCCTCTTCGTCGATCGGCGCGTCTGCGTGCCTCGGGCGCGGCGGGCGATACTCGTCCGAGAAGCTCCTTGCGTCCGACGGCGCGCGCTCGCCGAGGAGAAAGCGCCCCGCGTGAGCGGCGCAGTACGCGGCGTCATCGCGCCCCGTGGCGCGCAGCGACGCGACGAGCTCAGAGAGCTCGCGGGCCGCTGCTTCTTGCGAGGGAGGTGCACCCATGCGTGTCTTGCCGCGTCGAGGGCGAGCGAGCCGCGCTGCAGACGCAGCGCACCGCTCGCTCAGTACGCGGCAGCCGCCTGGAAGGTGATCCCGAGCGACTCACGAAGCCGGAAGTACGGCTCGGAGATCGAGAACAGGATCGTGTCCTTGAGCTTGTCTGTCGGCGAGACGTCGCCGGGCAGGCCGGGCTCCATGGCGATCATCTTCTTGGTCACGTCGAGGTCGCCGCACAGCAAGAAGCCAGCGCGACAAGCGGTCAGCTCGACCGACTGGAACCACTTCTTGATGTTCACCTGTCCGCCTTGCTCGAGGAAGATCTTGACCACCTTGCGAAGGCCCTCGAGGTTGACCGGATCTTGCGACATCTGCTGCGCGAGGGTCTGAACAGTCGACATCACCTCTGCAGGCACGTCGAAGTCGCCCTTCACGAGCTTGATCGCCGCGAGCAAGAGCATGGTGAGCTCGGTCACCGTGGGGAAGAGCGTCCTCACGTAGTGCTCGGGGCGGTAGTAGCTCATGTGCTTGGCCGCGATGAACTGCAGGTCCACCGGCTGCATGCCTTGCAAGAGCGATCCTCCTGAGACCGACGCCCACGGGTCCGACGGGACGTACGCGAGCCCGCCTGGCTGCTGCGGGCGCAGGAAGATCGCCGGCATCTGCGGGAGATTGAGGGCTGCGGCAGAGAGTCCGAGCGCGCGAACGAGCGCGACCGAGCTCGTCTGCGGGTTCTGCTGATCGGCCGCGGTGAAGCCGAACTGAGCCACCGGGCGCACCTTCACGCGGCGAAGCGCGGGGAGGATGCACGCGAACATCTTTCCGACGAACGGATCCTCGTCCTGGTGGAACAGGTCTTTGATCCATCGCTCTTCGTCGAGGCGCGACTGCGGCGCGAGCGGACGACGCGGCTTGTACTGCTCGTAGAACGCGCGCGCGTCCTGCGGCGCGTTGTCGCGCAGAAGGAAGCACATCGTGTTCGCGACGCACCACGCCTTGTCGTACTGGCGCGCGGCGTAGTGAAGGTCGTACACGGCCTTCAGCGCGGCGCTGTTGTTGATCTCGCGGCGCAGCATGCCCATGTAGGACTCGATCGCCTTCGCGCTGTCGCCGGTCACGGTGTACAGCTCGGCGAGGATGCGCTGCTCCTGCTCGTCCTCGGGCTTGAGCTTGGACGCCGACTCGAACGCCGTGATGGCCTCGGACTTCTTCTCGAGGCGATCGCGATAGATCAGGCCGAGCGCGTGCCAGAGCGAGAACTCGAGGTCGCGGTTTCCCTTGCCGTTGATGCGGTGGAGCATCTTTCGGTACGAGCGCTCGAGCTGCTTGAACTCCTTCTTGGCCGTGAGGATCTGGTTGATCTTCTCGAAGGCCTTGAGGTCCGACGGGTTGAGATCGAGCGCGGCGTTGTACCAGTTGACCGCCTCGTCCGGGTTCTTGATCTCGGTGTTGTAGATCGACGCCACGGTGTACGCGTACCGCGACTTCTTGGCCGGATCCTTCTCGACCTCGGACATCTTCGTGACCGTCTCGATCACGCGCGACCACTGCTTGGTCTCCTGGTAGAGCGCCAGCAGCTTCATCAACAAGATGTTGTTCGAGTCGGCCTTGACCTCGAGCGCTTCGTTGAAGCTCTGGATGGCCTTCTGCGGGTTCTTCGCCTTGCTCTGCCACAGCTCAGCGATGTCGACGAGCATGGTGTAGCGCTCGTCGACGTCGGTGACGTGGTTGTCGAGCACGGCGCGCTTGTAGCCGATGACCTGCTCCCACTGGTTGTCCCCGGCGTAGGTATCAACCATCGCCTCGAGGGTCGGCCTGTGGTTGGGCACTTCCTCGAGCGCCTTGTCGAGGAAGTTGATCGCGCGACGACGATCACCCTGCTCGCGCTTGACGACGCCGATGCGGAAGTAGAGCTCCGCGCGGCCCTCGGGAGCCATGTCGTCTTTGTGGTGAACGACGAGCAAGTGATAGTACTTGAACGCGTTCTCCCACTCCTTCTTCTCGAAGTGCGCGAGCGCGAGCTCGTTGAGCACCTCGACGTTCGAGCGGTCGAGCCCGTGCGCCGTCGACAACGCCTTGACGGCGCGATCGAGCTTACCGAGCTTCATCGCGACGCGGCCCATCACGAGCTGCAGCTGCAGTTGCTCCTCGGGCGGACGACGAGCGCTCTTGCGAACGAGCACCTCGGCGAGGGGCTCGGCCGCCTCCCACTGCGACGTCTGCGCATAGTGGAACACGAGCGGAAACGCAGCGTCGTCGAGCTCCGGGTCGGCCTTGATCGCGCTCTCGAAGCACGCGACGGCCTTGTCGCGTTCGTCGAGGTGATCGTTCCAGATGCGGCCGAGCTCGTAGTAGAGCTTGGCCTTCGCGCGCGGCGCCTCGGTCGCGTTGATCTCGCGCTCGAGGTACTGCGCAGCGTCGTACTGGTCGCCGCGACGCTGGAAGATCTGGCGAATCGCGCCGAGCGACGGCGCGTGCGCGTCGTTGACGTCGAGCGCCGAGCGATAGAGATCCAGCGCCTGGTTCTCGTCCTGGAGCTGCTCCTCGGCGAGCTTGCCGATTCGATACCGGATATCGACCTGCTTGACCGGATCGCGCTCGTGGTCCGAGAGCGTTCGAAGCGTCTCGATCGCGCGATCCCACTCGCTGCGCTTCTCGTACACGCGCGCGAGGCCTTCGAGCGCCGGCAGATACGTGTAGTCGATGTCGAGCGCGTTCTGGAAGCCGTCGATCGCGCGATCCTGGTCGTTGAGCTCGTCGGCCTGGACCTGTCCCATCGCCGTAAACAGCGGAACGCGCTCCTTGCGATCGTTCGTCGCGGAGATGTGGCGATCGAGCGCTGACAACAGCTCGGCCCACTTCGACTGGCGACGGTAGAGCCGCTCGAGGCCGCGATACGCGTGATCGTTGTTGGGGTCGATCTCGACCACCTGCTCGAAGCGCGCGGACGCCTCGGGCAGCTTCACAAACTCCTCTTCTTGCATCTCGGCGATGCGCGTGAGCAGCTTGATCTTCTCTCGCTCGACCTGAACGTGCTCGATCTGCGCCTCGAGCGCGCCGAGCAGCTCCGAAGAGCGCCCGAGCCTCGCGTACAGCCGCTCGAGACCGCGCAGCGCCTGCAGGTTGCTCGCGTCTTGCGCCACCGCCGCCCGCAGCACTTCCACCGCACGCTCAGCGTCGTTCGCCTTGTCCTCGAGGACGTCCGCGAGCTTCAGCCGAACGACGTTCGCTTGCTCGATGTTGTTCTGCGCCGCGAGCGCCTCGGCCTTGCGGTAGAGGACGTCGACGAGCGCCGGCCCGTTCGCCCTGCCCTCGTACACCCGCTCGAGCGCGGTGAGCGCCCCGAGGTCGCGAGCGTTGAGGTTGAGCGCCGTCTTGTAGTGCTCGACCGCCGCGTCCGGCTGATTCAGGTGAAGCTCGAGCACCTCGCCGAGCTCGACGTGAACCTTGCGACGATCCTCTTCGGTACGAGCCACCGCCATGCAGCGCTCGAGCAGCTGCGTGAGCTGCGCCCACTGCTGAAGCTTGCGGTAGAGCGCCGTCATCGAGTGCAGCGCGAGCAGGTTGTCCGGCTGCCGCGCGAGCACTTGCTGGTAGATCGGCAACGCCCACTCGGGCTTGTTGAGGTCCACGCCGTACCACTTGGCCATGTTGAGGCCGATGTGCGTCCAGCGCGGGTCCGACGCGGCCTTCCACCACTCGTTGGACGTCGCGAGAAGCTCGTTCCACTTCGCGCCCACCGCGGCGAGCCGCTCGAGGAGCGCCACGGTCTCTTTGTCCGAGACGTCCTCTTCGTACGCGAGCATCGCCGCAGCGAACGCCTGCTCGTTGTCGTTCAGGTTCTGGTCGTACACCTTCGCTGCGCGACGCAAGAGGTCGACCTTCTCCTTGAGGTCTCCGTCCTCCAGCGCGTCGTGGCGCGCGATGTACATCTCGACCAGCGGCTCCCACCGCCCGTTGTCGCGATGCAGGACCTCGAGCCGCGCGAAAGCGCGCTCGTGCAGCGTGTCGATCGACTGAATCTGCTCGTACGCCTCGCGCGCGCCGTCGGGCTCGTGGATCTTGTCCTCCCAGACCGACGCGATCTCCACGAGGATCGGGATCTTCAGCTCATCGATCGACTGCGCAGCGACGCGGATCTTCAAGACGTCGACGACGTCGCGCCACTCTTCGCTCGCCGCGTGCAGCTCGAGGAGCTTGGCGATCGCCTCTTCGTCGTTGCTCGAGAGGTCGAGGACGTTGCGCCACGACGTCACCGCGTCGGCGTTCTGCTGATAGACGTTCTGGTAGAGCAACGCGAGCTCTGCCCAAATCGCCCGCTGCCGCGCGCCGTCGAGCGTCGCCGCGCCGACCTGGATGTGCTGGTTGAGCGTCGCAGACAGCTCGTCCCAGTTCGACGTCCGACGAAAGATCTCTTCGAGCGCGACGTACGCAGCGTCGTTGCCCGAATCAATATCGAGCACTCTGCGATACGACTCGACCGCGCGCTCGAGGTCGCCGCGCGCCTGCTCGTGCACCGAGGCGATTCGCAGACCAACCTGCGCCTTGCGCTCGTAGTCGTCCGTCGCGACGAGCTGTCGCTCGAGGGTCTCGACCAGGTCGTCCCACTTGCTCGCGTTCTGGTGCAACGTCGCGAGCACGTCGAGCGCGTCGGGGTCCTCGCCCTTGAGCGCGAGCACCTCGTTGAGGAGCCGCACCGCGTCCGCCGGACGATTCAGCGGCCCGGCAGCGAGCGCCGCCTGCCGCGTGAAGAAGTCCGCGCGGTCCATGTCGCTCGAGGCGATCTCTGCCTTCTTCTCGAGGACCTTGTAGAGCTCCTCGCCGTTGCCCGCCGCCGTGTACAGACGGTCCAGCGCCTCGAGCGCTTCGGGGTGCGACGCGTCGAGCTGGTCGACGATCACTCGGTAGCGACCGATCGCCTGCTCGGGCTGCGCCAGCTCACCCTCGAGGATCTGCGCGTGACGCAGCGTGAGCTCGATCTTGAGCGTCGAGTCCTCGACCGCTTGTGACCGACGATCGAGCACCTGCGCCAGGCGCTCGGAGTTGCCCAAGCCGGAGTAGATCACGTCGAGCCGCTCGAGCGCGTCGGTTTCGAGCGGAGCGACGCTGAGCACGTAGTTGTAGGACGCCTCGGCGTTCTCGACGTCGCGAAGCTCCTCTTCGTACACGCGGCCGAGACGCTTGCCGACGACGCGCTTGACGTTCTCGTCCGCTGACGCCTCGACGATGTCCGCGTAGCAGCTCGCGACGTCGGTCCACGCGTCCATCGTGCCTGCGAGACGCTCGGCGTCCGCGAACGATCGCTCGTCCAGCGGCGCCTCGCGCAGGACGCGCATGTGCCAGTTCAGCGCGCCGACACCGTCGCCGAGCTGTCCTTCGTTGAGGTCCGCGAGCGCGTGCATCGCCGCGGTGCGCTCAGCGGGCTCGGTCACCAACGGGAGGGCCTGCTCGTTGAGCTGCGCGAGCTTCTGCCACTCGCCCTGACCCTCGTAGATGGGCCGGAGCATCGCGGCGACCTCGGCCTGCTTGGCGCCGCGCGCGAACATCGCCTCGAGCGCCGCCACGGTCGGCGCGTGCTCGGGCTCGACTTCGAGCACCTCGCGGTACGCGGTGATCGCAGCCTCGATGTCGCCGAGCGGTCCTTCGTTGACCTGCGCCAGCTTGAAGCGAAGCGCGACGATCTCCTCCGGCGAGGTGTCGGGGAGCGAGATCGTGACCTTCGTGATGTCCGCGAGCTCTTGCCACTTCTCACCGGCCTCGTAGAGGCGGTCGAGCGCGCGAGCGGCCTCGCCGTTCTGCGCATCCGCGGCGAGCACCGCCCGATACCGCGCGATCGCGGCGTCCGTGCTCTCGATCTGAACCTCGTAGATCCTGGCCGTTCGCAGCCCGAGCTCGACCGCCTTCTGCGGCTCACCCGAGAGCTTCGCCAGCTCCGCGTCGTACGCGGCGCCGACCGCGGCCCACCCTTGCGGGTCGCTCGCGAGGCGCTCGAGGTTTCCGAGCGTCTGCTCGTTGAGCGGGTCGCTCGGCAGCGCCCGCTTGAACGCGTCGAACGCGCCCGGCAGGTTGTCCAGCGCGTTCTCGTGGATCTCCGCGATCCGGTGCAAGAGCGCAACGCGATCGAGCGGGTCTTGCGCGTGAACGAGCTGCACTTCGAGCACCCCGACGAGGCGATCGAACGCTCCCGCTGCGGTGTACACGGGCTCGAGCACGGCGGCCGCGGCGGTCGGCTCCTTGGGTCCGCGAAGGATGTTCTCGAGCGCGGCGAGCGTCGGCTCGTGCTCGGGCGACGCGTCGAGGATCCCGCGGTAGATGTCCACCGCGCGCGTGACGTCTCCGAGCTGCTTCTCGTGAATCTCAGCGATGCGATAGCGATACGCGTTGACCTCGTCCGGATCCGACGAAAGGTCCGCGGAGCGCTCGAGCACGGACATCAACTCTTGCCAGTTCTTCTGGCCGAGATAGAGCTGATCGAGCCGCTGCAACGCGGTCAGGTCGCTCGGGTCGAGCTCCAAGACCTTGTTGTACGAGTCGGTCGCCTTCGCGACGTCGTTGAGCTCGGTCTCGTAGACGCTGCCGACCTCGAAGTAGAGCCGCTTCTTCTCGTCGGGATCGCCGACGAGGTCGATCTTTCGCTGCTGAACATCGAGGAGATTCGGCCAGTCTCCCTGCGCGACGTACAGCCGCACGAGCGAATCGACCGCGTTGAGGTCCTCGGGATCGACCTCGAGCACCTTGCGATACACGCCCACGGCGTCGTTCGGACGCTCGAGCACGGTCTCGTAGATCTCCGACGCGCGAAACAGATACGCCTTCGCCTCGTCGGGTCCTTCGAGCAACGACGCCTTCTGCAGGTATGCGCCCGCGAGGTCCTCGTACTTCTCTCCGAGCTGATAGAGCCTCTCGAGCGCCGACACCGCATCGACGTTGCGCGGGTCGATCGCCAGGATCGCCCGATAGTGTCCAACCGCGCCGTCCGAGCTCTGCAAGAGCTCTTCGTGAACGACCGCCGCGCGCTGGTGCAAAGACACCTTCACCGCGGGGTCCTCGACGGCCGCGACGCGCTCTTCGTAGACGCGCGCGAGCTCACCGTACGCCTGGTGCGCGCGCGCGAGCCGCTCGAGCGCAGCGACGGTGTCCTCGTTGCTCGCGTCCTCCGCGAGCGCGCGAGCGCAGGTCTTGAACGCAGAGCCGGGGTCGTCGAGCGCCGTCTCTTGAAGCTCGGCGATGCGATGCAAAAGCTCGACCTTGCGCGCGGGGTCCGCCGAGAGGCGAACCTGAATCTCGTGAACGGCGACGAGCTGATTGTACGCAGCGGACTCGCGATACACGGCCTCGAGGATCTCGGCCACAGGGGTCGCGTGCTCGGGCTGATGAACGAGGCGCTCGAGCGCCTCCAGCGCCGCGGCGTTGGTCGCGTCGCGCGAGAGCACCTGGCGGTAGATCTCCACCGCGGCGTCCACCTGCGACATCTTCTCTTCGCGCAGCTTCGCGAGGCGAAGCATGAGCTGCGTCTGCTCGTCAGCGTCTGACGACAGGTCGAGCCGCGCTTGGAGGTTGTCCGCGAGGTCGTTCCATCGGGACTGACGCTCGAACAGCTGGTCGAGCGCGCCGAGCGCCCGCGTCGACGCCGGGTCGGCCGCGAGCATCTCCCTGAACGTGCTGATCGAAGCCTCGGGGTCTCCGAGCTTGGTGTCCTGCACCGTCGCGATCGCCGTCAGCACCTGCTCGCGCTCTTGGGGATCCTGCGTGAGCTCGAGGCGGCCTCGATAGCTCTCGAGCAGCGCCGGCCAACGCTCGGTGCGGCGAAGCAGTGCCTCGAGCGACTCGCGCGCCTCGTTGTCGCTCGCGTCCGCAGCGAGAACCTTGTTGAAAGACTCGACCGCGCTGTCGACCTGCTGGAGCTTCTCGTCCTCGACGGACGCGATCTTCAGCCACGCGCCGCGCGCGACCTCGGGGGCGACGTTTCGCTCGGTAACCTGGCGGAGCAGCGCGACAAAGCGCGGCCAGCCGCCGGTCGAATCCGCCATCGCTTCGAGAGCGTCGCGGACCTCGGCGCGAGCGGGGTCCTCGAGCAGCGCCCTTCCGTACGCCTCGAACGCGCGATCAGCGTTGCCGATCTGCGACGCGCACACATCGCCGATCTTGCGAAGCAGCGTCACGCGTTGATCGACGTCCGCCTCGTCCGCGAGCAGGATCTCGAGGGCGCGGATCAGCGCCTCCCAGTCCGAGCGAAGCTCGTAGATCGGCTCGAGGATACGAGCTGCTTCCGCCCGGCTATCGGGCTCGCGGAGCAGCATCTCGAGCGCTTCGCGCGCCGGTCCGTGCTCGGGGTTGAGCGAGAGAATCTCCCGGAAATGCTCGATCGCGTCCTTCGTGCGCCCGAGGTGAGCGTGCAGCGTGCGACCCAAGCGAAACTTCGCGTCGAGCGCCGCGTTCTCGTCGTCGGCGAGCACCGCGAGCTCTCGCTCGAGGATGTTCGAGAGCTCGTCCCACTTCTCGAGGCGCGTGTAGAGCGCGTCCAATCGCTTGAGCGCCTCGGCCTCGTCGCCGTACTCAGTGAGCACTTCGACGTACGTGTTCACCGCGCTCTCGGGAGCGTTCAGCTCGCCCTCGGACAGAGCGCCGATCGCGTAGAGAACCTCTCGACGCTCATCGGGCCCGTCGGCGCGCTCGAGCCTGCGCTCGAGGATCCCGTGCAGATCCGACCAACGGTTGGTCTTTCGGAAGAGCTCGTCGAGCGCCGATAGCGCCGCGCGGTTGTCCGCGTCTCGGTCGAGCACCGCGCGAAAGCGCGCGATCGCCTGATCGGTGTTCGCGATCGGACCCGCGTACAGGTGTCCCGCGCGCAGCGTCAGGGCGATCGACGCCTCGGGAGACACGCTCCCCGACGCCACTCGATCGACGAGCGCCGCCGCTTCAGCGACCTTCGACGCGCCCGTCGATGAGCGCTCGAGGTCGGCGACCGAACGATCGTCCTCGGGCGCCGCTTCGAACGCTGCAGCGAACCGATCGTACGCCTTTTGCGGCTCCTTGAGCTTCTCCTCGTACAGCTCGCCGAGCAGGCGCAGCGTCGCGACGCGATCGTCGCCCGAGTCGCCTGCTAGCTTCACTTCGTAGGCGCCCGCGAGCTTCTTTCCGTCGTTGGCCGCGCCGTAGATCGGGATCAACGCGAGCGACGCGTCGCGGTTGTTCGCGTCGAGCTCGAGCACCTTCTCGTAGTACTTCGACGCGCGATCGGGCTTGTCCTTTCGATCAGCCCAGAGCTGAGCGATCTTGAAGAACAGCTTGATCTTGACGTCATTGCCCGCGCCCGGCTGCTCGCTCTCTCGCTCGAGCACGCGGATGAGCTCGTCCCACTTGCCGCTGTCGGCGTAGAAGACCTCGAGCTCGTCCCACGCGTGCATCGCGAGGTAGCGCTTCTTCAGCGCCTCCTGCGCGCGCCGATCGTTGGGATCGAGCATCAGCACGCCGCGCCACGCCTCGACCGCAAGCTCGTCATTGTTGAGCTTGTCGCCCGCGATGGTCCCGAGCTTGACGAGCAGCTGAATCTTCTGCGCCGTGTCCGCGGTCTGCGCGGCCTGTTCGCGCAGAACGCCAGCGAGCTTGTCGAACTCCTTGGCGCGATCATAGAAGCCCGCGAGCTGCGCGAGCGCCTCGGGGTGCGAGCCGTCACGCTCGAGCACCTTCTCCCAGAGCTCGATGCAGAGCTCCGGCTTCTTGACCTTCTCCGCCGCGAGCTTGGCCATCGAGAGCCAGCGATCCAGCTGCTCGTGCTCGGGCGCCTCGGTCGCCTCGCGACGAAGCAGGTTGAGCAGCTTCTCCCAGTCGCGGCGCTGCTCGTAGCGAGACTTCAAGAACTCGCGGCCCGCCGCGTGGTCGGGATCGATCTCGAGCAGCGCTTCGTACGCCTTGATCGCCTCGGCAGCGTTGTTTGTCCGCTCGGTGTGGACCTGCGCGATGCGCTCGAACGTGGCGACTCGCTCGCCGTCGTCCGCGAGAATCTCGGCCTTCTGCGCGAGCGTCTTGACGACGTCCGCCCAACGCTTGGCCGCCTCGAATTTCGTCACTTGCTCATCGAGCGCAGCCACCTTCGCAGGGTCCGGCGCGGGCCGCGCCGCGGCTGCAGGCGCAGCAGGGGCCGGCGCAGGCGCGGGAGCCGCCGCAGGAGCCGCGGCCGCCACGGGCGCAGCAGCGGCAGCAGCGCCGTTGCCAGCGCCCGACAAACGCTTGAGCGTCTCGCGCGCAGCTTCGCGTCCACCCTCCCCCGCGGCCCTCTCGAGCAGCGCCTGCGCGCGCGCGCGGTCAGCCCTGCGGTAGAGCGCGCGAAGCCCGAAGAGCTCAGCAAGCTCGGGACGCACGTCGTCCGACGACTTCGACAAGATCGCATCTTCGTGCGCGCTCGCAGCGCCTGCGCGTCCCGCGGCGCTCTGCGCGGCGTCGAGCAGCGCGGCGACGGTCTCGTTCGTCGGGTCGGCGTGCAGCCCCTGCACGAGCGCGCCCTCCGACCGCTCGCTGTCGGTCGCACGCAACACACGCGCGGCGCGGAGCCACGACTTCGCCGCGTCTGCACCGCTCGCGCGCTGCGCCTCGGTCTCGATCTCGGTCGCGCGCGTCGCGGCGTCGGTCGCCGCCATGCGCACGTCATCGAGCCGGTCGAGCGCCTCGGCGTCGCCCGGAAGCACGTCGAGCGCGCGCGCGTAGGAGGCTTCTGCCGCGGCGGCATCTCCGAGATCCCACTGCGTGTCGCCCAAGGTCACGAGCAGCGACGCGACGACGCCAGGATCGCTCGCAGACGCCTTGATCTCGAAGTCGAGCGCCTTGGCGACGTTCTGCAGCTTGCCGAGAAAGAGAAAGACGCCGCGCGCACGGCCGAGCGCCTCGATTCGCCGCGGATCGGCGCGAAACGCTCCTTCGTACGACTTCAGCGCCTCGGGCTTGTCGCCCTGCCGCTCGTCGAGCACCCGACCGAGCGCAAGCTCGATGTTCGACGCATCCTCCGGAGACGACGCGGCGCGGGCGCGCTCCCTGAGCCCCGCAGTGACAGCGTCAACGTTTCGCTCGGACATGAGGCTCGCGACCAGCTCGTTCGAATCCATGTTCTTGATGACTCCAGGACTTTGCGCTCAATGGCCCAGCGTTCGCCTTCGCGTCGGGGCTACTTTCTCGTCGGATGCTCTCGACTGCAGTCGCCTGCACTCGCTGCGATCGCCGCGCTCACACGAGGTCCGCGCGCGGCCAACGGACAAGACCCGCTACTGCGCGGGCGTCTGCAGCTCGGTCAGCTTCGCTCGCGCCTGATCCGTGTACTCCGGCGGAACATCGTTGCTTCGCGTCGAGGTAAACCTCGTCAGATAGAGGATCGCCTGCGCGCGACCGTCCGGCATCTCTGCGTACGTCATGCCGAGCGAGAAGAGCGCAACGACGAGGCGCTGGTCCTCTTCGATCGCATGGCGGAAGCTCTCGATCGCCTGCGGCTTCTGGTTCTGCCGGAGCTGCGTGAGGCCCATCACGTTGTACATCTGCCCTCGCTCGGGAGCTCCGGGCGGCGCGATGTTGAGCCCTTCGCGAAGCACCTGCAGCGCTTCGTCGTACTTCTGGTGATCGCGGTAGATGCGCGCGAGGCGCACGTACGCGGAGTACGCGCGCGGCGCGATGTTGATGCAGTCGGTGTACGCGCGCAGCGCGTCCTGCGGGTTGTCGAGCAGCTCGGCGAGCTGCCCGAGTCGCATCTGCGCCATCCACAGCTTGTTGTTCTTCTGCAGCGCCGTCGTGAACGCGGTCTTCGCCTGCTCGAGGTGCGACGCGCCCGTCGCGCTCTCAGCGTTGTCCGGCGCGGTCGCGATCATGTAGTGCGCGTTGCCGAGCTGGTAGTGATAGTCCGCGTTGTTCTGGTTGCGTGAGATCGCCCGCGACAGCGCGTCGACCGCGTTCGTCCAGTCCTTCTGCCGGATGTACGTGAGGGCGAGATTGTAGAGTGGCTGATCGAAGCGTCGGTCCTCCTCCGCGGCGCGCTGAAATTTCTCTCGCGCGTCGGCGTAACGGTTGGCGCGCAAGAGCGCCATCCCCTGGTTGTTGCTATCCACCGCTTCGCGGTTGTACTCGCCGCACGCGCTCGCACCGATCAGCGCGAGAGCCCACAGCACGCGGACGCCCTTCATCGCTCGCTCCTGAATGAGATTTGTTCGTCGAACACGGACACTGCCGCGCCCGATGTCGCGGCGGATTCTAAGAGAGCGATCACACCGCGCTCAATACCGATTCGCACGCAACGCGCGATTGCACGCGCGATTGTTGGGCGGAGAAATGCGCAGAGGCCCCGGAGCTGCTCGCTCCGAGGCCTCTTCTCTCACCCCTTACGCACCTGCGCTCACTCGGGGCGCTGCAGGTTGAACGGGTAGTTCACCGTCACGACGCCTCCGCCCTCAGGGGACGGAAACTGCCAGCGGCGAACCGCGTTCGCGATGCACGTCGAGACCGAGGGAACCGCCACGTTGCTCTCCTGGACGGTCGAGCCCATCACGGTGCCAGTGCCGCCGATGATGAAGCGAATCACCACGCGGCCTTCGAGCGTCGGGTTCTGCGCCAGTCCCTGCTCGTGGCAGTGGGCGACCTGACCGAGGTTACGGAGCACGACGCGACGGATCGCTTCGGGCGACAGAAGACCCGTCACCTGCGGAGGAGCCGCGCGGACGGTCGGACCGCGATTGCCGCGGCCGCGGAGCCCAGAGCCCGCGCCAGAGCCGTAGCCCTGGCCGGTGCCCGTTCCCGAGCCGTGACCCATGGTGCCGTAGTTGCCGAGGCCGATCGTGCCTTCGCCCGTTCCGCCGCCGCCCCAGCCGGTGCCGGTAGCGCCGAGGCCGCCGAAGCCGAACGCGTCGCCGATGGCGTCGCCGGTCATGTTTCCGTTGGCGTTGACGTTGTCGAGACCCGACTCCGTCAGGCCACCGAACGGAGAGACGATGCCCGAAGCGCCGCCCGCCGCGCCGCCACCGGGAGCTCCGAGGGCCGCGAAGATACCGCGCTGCTGAATCGCGTCACGCGCAGCCTGCCGAGACATGTGCGGGGGCTCGCCGTTGTTGCGGATCGCGTAGCGAGCCGAGCGCGAAGGCGAGTCGCGCTTTCCCATCTTGCCTTCGGGGCCGGCGTGACGAGTGCCCTGACCGCCCTCTTGCTCGTTGTTGTTGTTGTCTTGCGGCGGAGGGGTCTCCGGCTGACGCTCTTGCTGGCGCTGGATGAACGCGCGCAGATCGTTGAGCCGATCCTCGTCGTTGCCCTGCGAGAGCAGGCCGCCGTCATCCGAGATCGCGAGGCGCATGCCGAGGATGAACCCGAAGATCAACACGAACGAAGCCGCGCCTGCACCGATCATCACTGGATCGCGCTTGCGCGCGCCGACGATCTTGCGGCCAGGAGCGACCACCTTCGCGATCACCGTCAGTCCGCCCGCTTCCATCTTGTAGCGGCCGTTCGGACGAACGTCGATCTCGTAGCCACCACCGGGAGCAGCGCGCACCTGACCCGCGTCGACCAGCTCCTTCAGCGTCTTCTTGACGCCGTCGAGCTCGACCTCGCCCGTCGCGCCGGGCAAGAACACGAAGCGCGTTCCTCCGCCGGAGTTCTGGACGATCGTGATCTCGGACTGGTTGCCCATCATCTCGGGGCTCGCCACGAAGCGCGCAGTGTCGCCGCGCGTCTTGGTCTCCTTCGAGTCGAGCCCGATGCCGATGCCCGTTCCGATGAACGCCAGGGCCACGCCGACCATGCCGACCATGTACCCGCGGTTGAT
Source organism: Deltaproteobacteria bacterium Ga0077539 (assembly GCA_001465015.1). Classification (GTDB taxonomy): domain Bacteria; phylum Myxococcota_A; class Polyangia; order Polyangiales. Next base: position 30,014 of record LNEO01000131.1, read on the forward strand.
CGCCGCGCGTGCAAGGTCAGCGGCCGTCGACGTGTCGTGCGGCTGAAAGTGCGGCTGAGCGCCGGCCATCGTGGCGCCAGCGATCATCACCAACGCGCCCAGGCCGAGGCCCGCGCCCATCGCGATTCCCGCGGTGCCCTTCTTCGGACGCTCGCTCGCGAGCACGAAGTTCTTGGACCCATCGAGGTGCGCGACGTGAAGAATCGAGCTCTTCCAGAGGATCGAAACCTCGACCGCCTGAGAGCCCACTTCCTCCACATCGTGCGGGTTGATGTCCCCGCGCTTGATGAGCTGGAAGATCTCTTCGCCGCCTGCGTGGCCATGGCCGGCGTCATGTCCGCCGTGTCCGTGCGACGAAGTCGCAGGAGCTCCGAACGGAGCCGCGAGCGGCGCCGCAAACGGAGCCGCGATCGCCGCAGCGGGAGGAGGCACAGAGATCGCTGGAGCCGCGACCGGCGCGGCAACCGGCGCTGCCGCCGGCTGAATCGACGCCGGATCCACAGCCTCGCCGATGGAGATCACGAGCCGCGTGTTGCCGATGCGAATCTCTTCGCCGCCGGCAAGCGCGCACTTGTTGACCTGTGAGCCGTTGACGAAAGTGCCCGACCCGAGGTCGATGAGCTGCACTTCGTCGGGCTTGGCCTCGATGACAGCGTGCATGCGAGACACGCTCTCGTCGTCGAGCCGGAGGTGGCTCTTTTGATCGCGACCGATCTTGATCACGCTCTGCGCGATCGTCTCGGTTCGGATCAGGTTGTCTCCCTGGTAGATCTGGAAGGTGATGGGAACGACCAGCTTCTGCGTCATTGTCGTACCGTCCGGGGCTTTTTAGGCGCCCTCAGTCCTTTCCGGTGCGGTGACAGACCGTCTCTGTCACTCATGCCGGGATCCGTAGACAACAGGCCCTCGCGCAGGTTCTCGGAGGGCACGATTTTTCCAACCGACGACTTCGCCCAGGAAAATCCCAGGCGATCGCTCACAGATTCTCGACCGACTTGAGCATCTCGGGCACGAAGTGCTCGCGGATACGGATCAGGCTGATGCCCGGCCCGCGCCGACGAAGACGCGTGCTCTCGCCGTCGGGACGAACGAGCTGCCCCGAGACGAGCTCGTCCGTGAAGCTGAACTCTTGCGTGCGCGCCGGCTGGCTCGCCGCCGCACCGCCAGCTTGCTGCGCGTACGCAGCGCCAGCACCCGCGATCATCACCATCGCCGCCACTGCGGCCAGGACAGACTTCTTCATCGGGAGACCTCCGTTTTCGACGTCACTACAAAGTTACTGGCCACGACCGACCTGAGTCAACCGGCGTTTCGCTCAACCGCCACCGCCGCCGGTCGCCGCAGCGCCCGCGTCGGCTCCGCCCGAAGCCGGCGCAGCACCCGCGTCGGCCGCGGGAGTTCCAGTCCCAGCGGCGTTGTTGGCCGCGTTCATGGCCGCAGCCGCTTCGAGCGCCGTAATCGCCTGGCGCATGTTGTTGATGTGGCGTGTCGTACGAGACAGCTCGTTCGCGTAGCGCCCTGGATTGCCGCTCGTGTTCGCCTTCTGCTGAAACTGCTCGAACAATCCGATCGCGCGACGCAGATCGTCTGGCTGGTTGCCCATGTAGCTCATGTTCAAGAGCGCCAGGTTGTAGAAGGCGTCCGGGCGATTGCCGTCCAGCGTCCGCGCGCGCTCGTACTCGGCCTGCGCAGGCGCCGTCTGGCCGAGGCCGCGAAGCGCGACGCCGAGCCCGATGTGCGCGTCGTAGTCGTTGGGGCGAAGCTCGACCGCGCGAGCAAACGCACCGCGAGCCTCTTCGTACCCTCGGAAGTTGAGGTTGATCGTCCCGTAGTTGACGAAGGCCTCGAACAAGTTCGGGTTGAGCGTCGAGGCGCGGCGGAAGTTCTCGAGCGCGCGAATGATCTGCCCGATCTTGATGTTGACCAGACCCCACGTGTTGTAGACGTCCGCCACGTACGAGCGGATCTCCGCGGGAATCTCGCTCGCGTTCGACGTCGCCACCTGAATGGCCTGCGAGCACACGATGCCCGCGAGAAACAACCGCTGCGAACGAGGGTCGTCGCCAGCGTCCTGCAGGTACACCAGCGCGAGCTGGTTGAGCGCAGGAAGGTGGCGGTCGTCACGCGCGAGCGCCTGACGAATGTAGTTAACCGCTTGCTGCCGATCGCCTGGATCGCTGCCGACCCCCGGTCGATTGCGCTCGCGGAGGATCGCCGCGGCGTTGGTGTACGCCTCGACGCAGTTCGCGTCGTCGGTGATCGCCCGCTGAAACGTGCTGAGCGCTGGCTCGGTCTGCCCCGCGCGCGCTTGGATCACTCCGAGCTGCGTCTGCGCGCGGCAGTACTTGTTGCCGCGCGCCGCGCGGATCGACCGCTCGAGCGCCTCGCGCACCCGATCACGCATGCTGCAGCGCTCGAACGCCATCGCGCGGTTGAACCACGCTTCGGGAAACGCCCCGTTCGGCTGCGCGTTGGCAGCAGTCTCGAACATGCCTGCGACTTCGTTGCAGGCACCCTCGTTCCAGTCGCCGCGGCCGTTGTTGGCCTCGTCGTGCTGGCGAAACGCGGCGGTCCCGCGCTCGAAGTGTTGGTTTGCCGTGGCGCTCACGGCCTGACCGCTCGCGTTGGTGATGATCTGGCCGCCCGAGCCGCGGGCCGCGTTGGCCGCGGTGACCGTCCCACCGGACGCGCCGCCGCCACCGCCGCCGCACGCGACCAACATCAGGCCCACACCGACCGAGAGAACCTTGGAGCTCTTGAAGTTCATCGTCCGAACATCCCTTGGGTTGTGTTCTTCCGTTGATTAGATGGGCTCAGCGCCCACCGCCCGCGGCCGCACCGCCGGTTGCGGGGGCCTGCGTATCCGGCGCGCCGCTCTCGCCCGACTCGTCCTCGGCCTGCATCGTGAACACCACGCGGGCGTTCGAGGCGCGAGAGAAGAGCAGGTTCGGCTGCGTGCGGATCTCCTCGGTGAGGGGGAAGTTGACGCGGTCGATCTCGTTGAGGTTGCGCTCGCAGAGCTGCGACCACTCGTTGAACCAACGCACCGACGTAGCGCGCGTGATGCACGCCTGGTAGCCGCGCTTGGCGAGGTCGACGAGCGGCTGGGTGCGCTCGTCGATCATCGCGCCGTACTCCGCGCGAAGCGTTTCGTACGGCTCGCCCTGGCGCTGCCAATCGGGCGGCATGGGCGCCTGACGAATGATGCGCGCGAACTGATAGAACATGTCCGCGAGGCGCGCGGCTGCCGCGATCTCCCAGTTGGGGACGTGCATCGCGATCACCTGCTGGAACTGCTGCGTCGCCTCGGACTCGAGGTTCGTGCGCTGCTGCGTGATGTACGGCGTCAGCGTCGTGCGCGTCCACGTGTCGAACGCTCCGCGGGTGTTGCCTCCGCGGAAGTTCGGCGGACGGCGCGACATGAAGCGCTGATACACGAAGTCGGCGAGCCAGAAGCGAGCTTCGGCCGCAGAGTCCTTCGTGCGTTCGATCGCCTCGGCGATCGCTGCGTCGCCCGCGCTCGTGAGCTGCTCGCGGATGCGGGTCTCACCAGCGGTGCGCCCATCGCCTGCGCGAGAGCCGTCGGCGTTGGTGGCAACCTCACCCCACGCCGCCACGGCGGCGCGGAAGTAGAGCTGCGCGTTGGTGTTGTCCTCGATCTTGAGGTAGCCGCGGCCGAGCGCCACGTTGCCCTGGATCTGCTGATCGAGCGTTCCCTGGCGGGCGTAGCGGTTGACGAACTGCGTGTAGTGCCGGATGACGTCCCGCCACGCGCCGCGAGAGCGGTCGCGCCGGTCGTCCGCCGACAGCGTCTGATCGCGCGCGAAGCGCTCGGCGCGGTCCTGGTAGATCTGCCCGATCGAGAACACGACGGACGCGGCCTGACGGCGGAAGCGCTCTTCGGTTCCGAAGTACCGAGCGAACTTCTGCGCGTTGTCGAGCGCCTTCTGCTCTTCGCCGAGGCCGATGCGGAAGATCGTCGCCTGACGGAGAGCGTCTGCTGCGTGCTGCAGCGCGTCCGAGTCCGCCTGCGTCGCGACGGCGCGGTTGGCGTAGACGTACTCAGCGTAGCGTTCGTAGTAGTCCGCGGCGCGACCGAACACCTGAATGGCGTGGTAGTTGCCGCCGAGGCGGTAGAGCGCGCGCTGCGCCCAGGGCGAGTTGCGCGGGAGGAAGATCGACACGAGCGAGTCGCGAACGCGCATCGCGCGGCCGAGCATGTTCGCAGAGTCGAACATGATCGCGGCGTTGTAGAGCATCTCGTCTGCGCGCGCGTCCTCACGCGCGCGGCACTCGGGGTGATCGCGGACGATCACGACGTACGCGCGACCCGCCTCTTCGAAGCGGCGCGAGGTGCCGAGAGACTCAGCCTTCTTGCGAAGGATCTGGCAGCCGAGGAGGTCCATACGGCCGCAGAACTCTTCGTGCTGCGCGCGAGCAGAGGCGCTGCAGAAGCGCTCCTTGATCGCGGGCAGGTCGCGCTCCATCGAGTCGAAGCAAGCGGGGCGCGACGGCGTCCAGCGCTGACCCATGACCACGAGCGTGTCGAGGTAGAGGTCCGCGGCGATCTCGCGAAGGTTCTCGGGGTCCGCCGCCTCGCGCGACGGATCGTCGTTCGCGGGCAGCGCGATGTCGCGGAACATCGTCGAGGCCTCTTCGAACTTGTTCGCCGCGTAGTAGAGGTACGCGCGGCGGTACTTGATCGTCAGCACGATCTGGCGCGGATCGTCCTCGCCCTCGGGAACCGGCGGGCGGTTGGCGCCCTGCGCCCGCATCGCGGCGCTCGCGTAGCACACGTAGCGCGTAAACGCGCCGAACATGCCCGTCTCCTGCCGGTTGAAGTCACGCGGCGCAAAGCGCGTCACGTTCTCTTCTGGCGCCGGCTGGCGCGCGCCCGCGCCGGTGCGCGCCGTCGCACGCGCCGGCCTCTGGCGCGACTGCGTGGCGAGCTCGCGCGTGAACTGGTCGTTGTAGCAGAGCACCGCCTTGTACGCGGCGTCCTCGGTGTACTCACCAGTCGGGTTCATCTCGACGACGCGGTCGTACGCAGGGCCACAATCCGCGAAGTTGCCCTGATCGCGGAGGATGTCCGCGGCGTAGTACGCGATGCGATAGCGCGTCGGCCAGTCGCGTCGGTCGTAGTCGGGGAAGGTCACCTGATCGAGGTCCGTGAACTTCTCGAGGATCAGGTTGTAGAGCTGCGCGGCGCGAGCCATCGTCTGCGGGTCGCGCGTTCCGCGGGTCTGCACCTGGCCTTCGGCCGAGCGGCCGATGGCCTCGAGGTGCCAGTGCGAGGCGACGTCGTAGGTGACGCGCGCCGTCGCGTCGCGGCAGGAGTTCTTCGCGTCTTGCGAGCGGCGCGAGGTGGCGGCGCGGTACTGGTCGTACACGTCCACCAGGCGCGTGAGCTCGCGCATCATGTTGTCGCGCTGGTTCATCGCGACGTAGGCCTTCGCGACTTGTCCCTGCCAGTGGCAGAACCGGTCGTTGTCCGCGCGCTGCGACTGCAGCTCGTGAAACACCGCGATGGAGTTCGGCCACTGACCGTTGTCCTGGTAGAGCTCGCCGAGCTTCTCGAGCATGGCGAACGCGCCGTTCTCGTCCGCTGCGTAGCGGCGGAAGGTGTTGAGCGCCTGCCCTGTGTTGAGCGGACGCGCCGAGCCGTAGACCGCGCCGTACGCGGACACGAGCTCGTTGCGCGCCGACACGAGCAGCGGCTGAACGCTGCGGTTGTCAGGCTGCGAGCGGCCGAAGTCGATGACGTTGAAGAACTGCTGGAGCGACTGCTCGAAGCGCTGTCGATTGAACTCGACCCACGCCATCTTGTACATCGCGTACCCGCGGACGTTGTTCTCCGGCGTGTTGACCGCGATCACCTGCGTGTAGAACTGGCCCGCGCTGTCCATGTCGCCCTGCTCGAAGAAGAACTCGGCGAACGACAGGTACGCGTTGGGCACGTACTGCGACTGCGGGAAGCGTTGGATCAAGAGCAGGTAGATCTGCCTCGCGCGATCCATGTTTCGCCCTTCTTGATAGGCGAAGGCGAGGTAGAAGAGCACCGCGTCCATGCGGTTGTAGTTGGCGTGGTCCGCGACGAGCGTCTCGAACACGCGCGTCAGCTGCTCGCGCTGCTGACGAGCCTCCGTGAAGAACTGCTGCTGCTGGCGCTGCAGCGCCTGCACCTGCTGCTGGTTGCGCGCCTGGGTCGCGCGGAAGATCTCTTCATTGAGGTCCTGCCCACGCCCGTTGAGCGTGCTCGAGAGCTCCTGAAGGTTCTCAGCGAGGCGCATCAGCGTGTTCGGTCGATTGCCGTCGTTGCGGTTCATCGAGCGAGCGAGCTGCGCGGTGAGCTGAATTTCGCGGCGCAGAAGGTCCTCAGCCTGACGCTGAAGGCCCTGCCTGCGGAGCATCGTGCGCGAGTCGAGCTGGAAGAGGTCGTTTTGCCCCTTCGTCTTCGCGCCCTTCGCCTTGCCGCGGTCGCTGAGGTCCGCGCGCGCTGCCGCGGGCGGAGCCGTCGAGCCACGCGCGCCCATGCGCCCGGAGGCGTTGGGGCATGCCATCGCAGCGTTGCGCCGATCATCCGGCACACAGACGTTTGCGGGAACCGCGCTGACGCCTGGCGTCGGCGTCGCCGCCGCATCGCTCGCCGCTGCTCCGGCATCTCCGCTCGTGCTCGCTGCGGCGTTTCCGCTCGGCCGCGCGCCACCCGTGTTGCGCTGCTGCGCGACTGCGAGGGGCGCCATCGTGACGATCAGCGCCACGAGCAGCCACGGTGCCTTGGTCCACCAAGCCCTGCTCATCGTCTTCCTCCTGAGACCGGCGCCGAGCGACGATCGCTCGACCCGGGAGTGCACTTCGATCGAATCGCGTTGAATCCACCCCGGCGCGCGTCTCGATCAGCGACCTCGCTGAAGCTCGCGGCGCGCGCCGGCGAAACCATTCTCGTTTGCAAGCAAAGCTGCGGCGGACGCCGCGGTGGGACGCTCAACGTCCGCAGCGCGACGCGACCTGCTGGCGGTAGAAGCCGAGCTCGTCGCGCCAGTATTCGCCGTTGAACGGCCAGAGATAGTGCTCTTCGTCCGCGGTCACGCGCGCGGCGGCGGCGTTGATCGCGCGGCTCTGCTCGCCGGCGATCTGCGAAGAGAGGTTGCCGCGGCGCGCGTTCAAGATTTCGATCAAGATGGCGGTCGACTGGTTCTGCAGGTCCTGCAGCTCGTCGAGCAAGCGCTGGTAGCGACCACGGGCGAGGTCTCCGGCTTGATCGGTCGCGAAGCTCTTGGCCACCGAGATGTCCTGCAACACGCGGGCGCCGAGCGTGCTGTTGCGGAAGGCCGCCGGCATCCCCTGCAACCGTCGCTCCTCGGACTCGAGGACCGCGACGTACTCGATGTTGCGGAGCAGCGTACGGTCGCTGAGCGCGCTCGACACGATCGGGCGCAGGTTGTTCGGCAGCGACGCGTTGCCCGAGCGCACGTCCTTCAAGAAGCGGAAGAACGCGTTGTTGTCCGAGTACTGCTGGAGGTAGCGCTGCAGCTGCGGACGCAGGTCCGAGTAGCGCGCGTTGAACTGCGAGATGGTCGTCTCGGCGTCGTCGTACTGGCAGTTCGAGAAGAAGATCACGCTCTTCAACACCAGCGACTCTGGGTAGAACGCGTTGCTGAAGTACGGGCTGTTCAGCGTGTGGATGTTGCCGAGCGCGCGGGCGTAGTCCTGCTGGAGGTAGTAAGCCCAGCTCTCTTCGAAGAGCGAGTCGAGCCAGTATTCGCTGTCGACGTCGACTCGGTTCCACGCTTCGACGGCGCTGTCATAGTGGCGCGTCGAGTAGTAGAGGCGCGCGCGCTCGAGCCACGCGAGGTCGTTCATACGACCGGTGTCTTCGACGCCGCGGACGCCTTCGGTGAGGGCGTCTTGAATTCGTGTGAAGGCCTCGACCGCCGGCTGCGCGCGGTGGTTGCGCACGTGCGAGATGCCCATGAAGAACTGGGCCTGCACGTACCAGGTCGAGGTGCGCTGCACCTGGCCGAAGAGGTTGACGGCCTCCTCGAAGTTGCCGTCGTTGTACTTCGCGCGACCCAGCAAATAGAGCAGCTGGTTGTAGAGGTCTCGCGACTCGTTGTTGTTGAACTGCGCGAGCTGATCCGGCGAGTAGCGACCCACGCGGCGGATGATGTCCGCCGGCTCGGGGAGCTGCGAGGCGAGCTGCGCGAGCCACTGGAGCGTCGAGCCGAAGTAGAGGTGCCTGCCGCCCTGGTGATCGACGATCTCGTCGAAGACCGCGAGGCCCGACTGGTAGAAGCGCAAGTGATAGAGGCACTTGCCGAGGTGAAACTGCGCCTTCTGCACCTGCGCAGCGGCGTCGCCGGTCTCGCCCTCGACCACGCGCTGAAACTGCACGCAGGACTCTTGATAGCGCTCTTGCTGATAGAGGCGCAGCGCGTTCGCCATCGCTTCGGACGGCGGTCCATCCTGGGGCGCTGCGTTCTCTTGACCCTCGGTTGCGAAGGTCATGTCTGCGCCACCCTGCCCGTTCTGCGGGCCTTGCTGCGCACTCGCGGTGCTCGACACCACCGTGCCTAGCAGCGCACCCATCATCACGAGCACTCCCCCAAGTCGGGACCGACGACGCATGGTTGTGATTCTCCTCGGATCCGTTTCGAGCTTCTGTTCCGCAGTAAAGTGACGGCGCGCTCGAGCGCGACGCCACGCGGGCGACCTCTTCTATCAAATGGCCAAAGCGGTTGCGCTGGAAAACTGAAGCCACCGTGCGAGTGACTGTCGTTCACGCCGAGTCCCCGGTCCGCTGGCGGGACAACCTCCCAGGCCCAGACTTACCGGCTTCACCGCGGCGTCCATCGCCACCAATACAAGAATATTACAACGTCACTATGATCGCAGTGTAGTTCAGCAAGCTACTGTCTGTCAACACAACAAAATCAATAGAATTCAATAACTTATACTCATTCCGTCGCACGATGCCCGGTTTCGAGGCAGGATCCGGTGCTGCCACTACCGTTGGCGCGAGCGCGCTCGAAAATGGCGCATTTCCTGAGGAATTCGCGCGCGTTTCTGGCTTGACTACCCATTTCGCCGGGGGGTAGGGTCCCACCGTCGCTCGCCGTTGCGATCGGAGCGGATGAATTCACCCCCCGCTTTGCGTGACACAACAGCGCCGAAATCCACTCAGCGGACACTACGAGGATGACGATGAACAAGCCGTCGCTGGCTTTGCTCGCAATCGTGATGGGACTCACCGGCGTTGCCTGCGCCGATACCGGCATCGGTGACCCATGCAGCCCTGCGCGACCCGCTCCCATTCCGCCGGCCACCGTCGGCAGCTTCGTGCAGCAGGAAATCTACCTCGAGACGCGCTCGCTCCAGTGCCGAACGCGCGTGTGCATGGTCTGGCAGTGGGACGAGCTCGGCCGCCCCGAAGAGGCGTCCAAGCGAGTGTTCTGCACGGTCAAGTGCAACGCCGACGCCGAGTGCGGCAACCCCAACGAGTTTCGATGCGTGACCGCGTTCGTCGCGGGTGACCCCGGTATTCGCGGCAAGTACTGCGTTCGCACGGACCTCGTTCCCACGACCTGATCGCGCGACGCACGACGAGATCGACACGATCGGGGGAGACCATGAAAAACCGGGTGGGGCTCGAAGCGGTCCGGCATCGCGCCGGGCTCGCGCCAGACGCTCGATCGAAGTTCGGTCGAGACGTCGAACGCAAGGTGAGCGAGGCGCTCGAAGCGCGCGGCTACGTCGTGATCGAGCGCAACGCCCGCGTCGGGCGGGACGAAATCGACGTGCTCGCGTTCGATGGAGCCGCGCTCGTCCTCGTCGAGGTGCGCGCGCGCTCGAACGCCACGTGGCAAGAGGCGATCGCCACCGTGCGGGCGGCGAAGGTGCGGCGACTCAAGCGCGCCGCACTCACCCTCGTCAGCCGCGGCGCGCACGGCCAAGACGTCAGGATCGACGTGGTCGCGGTGGGGACCAACGGCGCGGAGCTCGTCGAGAACGCCGTGGATTTCACGGTGACCTGAGCGCTCCCCCGAGCGCGCTCACTTCGCCGCGAGCAGCGGAAACCCGAGCGCTTCGCGCTGCGCGAGGTAGCTCTCGGCGCACTTGGAAGCGAGCGTTCGCACGCGCTTGATGTAGTCCTCGCGGGCCGCGACCGAGATCGAGCCGCGCGCGTCGAGCACGTTGAAGTGATGCGAGGCCTTCACGCAGAAGTCGTACGCCGGCAACACCAAGCGCTCGAGCGGCGGTTTGGCGAAGACCAGCTCGGTGCGCGCTGGGCCCTTCTTCGCTTCGATCTTGCGCTCTTCGACGGTGAGCAGTCGGCGACACTCGCGCTCGCACTGCTCGAAGAGCGCCCCGTGATAGGCAGGGTCTGCTCCCTCGAAGTTGTACGTGCTCCACTCCCACTCGGCGCGCCGGGCGATCTCGCCGTACTTGACGCCGGAGCTCCAGGCGACGTCGTACACGCTGTCGACGTTTTGCAGGTACATCGCGATGCGCTCGAGCCCGTAGGTGAGCTCGCCAGAGACCGGCTTGCAGTCGATGCCGCCGCACTGTTGAAAGTACGTGAACTGCGAGATCTCGAGCCCGTCGAGCCACACCTGCCAGCCGAGTCCCCAAGCGCCGAGCGTCGGCGACTTCCAGTCGTCTTCGACGAAGCGCACGTCGTGCTCGAGCGGGTTGGTGCCGAGAGCCACCAGCGACTCGAGGTACTGCGCCTGAATGTCGATCGGCGAGGGCTTCAGGATCACCTGGTACTGGTGAAACTGCTGCAATCGGTTGGGATTCTCCCCGTAGCGACCGTCGGCAGGGCGGCGCGAGGGCTCGACGAACGCGACGTTCCACGGCTCGGGGCCGAGGGCGCGCAGAAAGGTCGCAGGGTTGAACGTGCCTGCTCCGACCTCGGAGTTGTACGGCTGAACCAGCACGCACCCGCGGTCGGACCAGAACTTCGACAACGTGAGGATGATGTCCTGGAAGTACATGAACGCGGCGGAGTGCCTACCACGCTTTGGTCCGCGCCGCGCCAGCCCTTCGGTCACTGTCCGCGCGAGCCGCCCTCCTCGGCGCCCTCGCTCGACGGCGCAGCAGCGGTCGGGGCCGACGGGCGGTCGAGCTCGCCGCTCATCATCTGCGAGCTGAGCACCGCCTCGCTCTCGGCGGTGAGCTCGGTAAACTCGCGCAGGGTGGGCAGGTCGCGCAGCGATTTCAGCCCGAAAAAGTGCAAAAACGCCGGCGTCGTCCCGTAGAGCACGGGCCGTCCGGCCTCTTCTTTGCGGCCCATCATTCGAATCAACTCGCGCTCGAGCAGGATCTTCAGAGCCGCTCCCGAGTCGACCCCGCGGATTTCATCGACCTCGGGCCGGGTCACGGGCTGCCGATACACGACGATCGCGAGCGTCTCGACCTGCGCCCGCGTGAGCTTCACGGGCTTGGCCTGCAACAGCTCTCGAACGAACGGCGCGTTGGCGGCAGACGAGCGAAATTGCCAGCCGCCAGCGACTTCGTCCAAGTGGATCCCGCGCGGTTTGTACTCTTCGTGCAGCTCGCCGAGCAGCCGCCGGACGTCCTTGGCCTCGGCCCGCGTCACCTTCGCGATGTCCGCCGGGGTCATCGGCTTGTCGCTCGCGAACACGAGCGATTCGATCACGCCCGCAGCTCCGAGATCGAGCGGGGCGCGGCGCGGGCGATTCCGGGGTGCGACGGCGCGGGCTCTTCTTCCGGCGTTTCGAGCGGCGTTTCGCTGAGCAAAAGCTCGTCGACGGCCACCTCGAGGGGCGCCTCGACGGGCGGCGCGATCGGCGGAGGACCAGGCTGCCCGGCGGCCTCGGGCGGCGCGTCGTCCTCGGGCTCTGGCTTCTCGGGCTCAGTCGACATCGGCGGTGATCGACGCCGGATCGACGTCTTCGAGCACGAGAGTCACATGGATCGGCGAGAGCGCGGCAGCTTGATACACACGGGTCATCTTGAGCCGGGTCATCTCGAGCAGCGCGAGGAAGGTCACGACGAGCTCGTGGGTCGTGCGCGCGTCGTCGAAGAGCTCTTCGAACGTGCAATTTCGCACGCCGCGGGCCCGAAGCCGGTCGACGATCTGGTGGATTCGATCGGCGATCGAGACCCGCTCCTCGGTGACCTCGTGGTGAACACGAGTGTCCTTGCGAGAGAGCACGCGCTGAAACGCCTCGAGCAGCGAGTGCATCGGGATCGACGCCAGGGGGGCGGTCTGCTCGAGGTCCGCGCGCAGGTCGACGCCGCGCGTGAAGACGTCGCGGCCGGCGATGCCTCGAGCGGCGAGCTCTTCGCCCGCGAGCTTGAACTTCTGGTACTCGAGCAGCCGGCGAATGAGCGCGACGCGCGGGTCTTCTTCGAGCTCGCCCACCGCGTCGTCTTGCGCAGACTGCGCCTCGGGGACGCTGGGGAGCAGCTCTCTTGATTTAATGTGCGCGAGCGTCGCTGCCATCAGCAGGTACTCCGACGCGATGTCCAGGTTGAGCGCGTCCATGAGCCGCAGGTACTCGAGGTACTTCTCGGTCACGAACGAGATCGGGATGTCGAAGATGTCGAGCTCGTGCTTCTGAATGAGGTGCAGGAGCAAGTCGAGCGGACCTTCGAAGGCCGCGATCGAGACGTTGTACGCCGCTCGGTCGAGCGGGATCGGCGCTGGAGCGTCGGCGCTCACTGCAGAGAGAGCCCGAAGGGCGACAGGATCGCCCTCGTGATGAAGCGGACCGGGACGCCGACGATGACCTCCCTGAGCGCGGGCACCGCTACGATCACGAGCAAGATGGCCCAGCCATAGGGCTGCACCTTGCGTTGCCAACTGTCGAGCGACGCGGGCAACAGGCGAGAGCCATCGAGGCCCGGGATCGGCAGCAGATTGAAGACGAACAGCCCCACGTTGGCCGTGAACATCAGGACGAGGGCGTCGATGACCGCGCGGGGCATCGACAGCCCGCCAACGACGAGGACCGCCACCGAAATCAGGGCGAGCGTCAGGTTGGACAAAGGCCCTGCCGCCGCGACGAGCGCGTGCGAGAGCCGCTGGCTCTTGAACCGACGGAGCGCGTGGACGTTGACCATCACGGGCCTTGCCCAGCCGATCGTCGGGATCCCGGTGAGCGCTTGGATCGCGGGCATGAGCAGGGTGCCGATCGGATCGATGTGCGCGGCGGGGTTGAGCGTGAGGCGCCCCTGTTTCTGGGGGAGTCGATCGCCGAGCCAGTGCGCGGTCGCGGCGTGCGCGAACTCGTGCACGGACAACGACGCGATCATCACGCCGAATCGTAGCAACAACGTCGCTGGATCGATTGCCATCAGGGAGCGTCCCGAGGCTCTAACACTCGGTCCGTTCGTCGACAAGCGGCGCGGCCCGTTGGCGGCAGCCGTTGGGTCGTCGAGGACCGAGGTCAGCCTCGAGGGTGAAACCGAGCGTGCGCTGCCTTGAGGTGCTCGGTCGTGACGTGCGTGTAGACCTGGGTGGTCGAGATGTCCGCGTGGCCGAGCATGGTCTGCACCGAGCGGAGGTCTGCGCCGCGCTCGAGCAGGTGAGTGGCAAAAGAGTGCCGAAGCTTGTGCGGCGAGATCGGCTTGTCGATCCCCGTGACGCGGGCGTAGCGACCGAGCAGCTTCCAGAAGCCCTGTCGGGTCATTCCGCGGCCGCGCTCGGTGATGAAGAGGTGTTGCGACTCTCCTTTTGCGCCCCAGCGCGGGCGAACCTCGCGCAGGTACTCGACGAGCGCGTCGCGCGCGACTTCGCCGAAGGGAACGAGCCGACGCTTGCTGCCCTTTCCGAGCACCGACACGAGCGAGGAGTCGAGGTCGATGTCCGACATCTTCAGGCCGACGAGCTCGCTGACGCGCAGGCCCGAGGCGTAGAGGAGCTGGATCATGACGTGGTCGCGCAGGCCTCGTGGCGAGCCGCGATCGGGCGCAGCGAGCAACAGCTCGACCTCTTCGAAGCTGAGGACGTGCGGGAGCTTCCTCGGGAGCTTGGGTCCCTGGATGAGCGCCGTCGGGTCGGCCGTCACCTGCCGCTCTTGCAGCAAGAATTTGAAGAACCCGCGCAGCGCGCTCAGCTTGCGCGCCTGGGCGCGGGCCGAAATACCTGCCTGCGACAGCGCCACGAGCCACGCGGCGACGTCACCGTTGTCGACGGAGGACAGCGCCTTTCCGCTCTGGCGAACGTGGACCGCGAAGCGCACGAGGTCGCCCGCGTAGGCCTCGACGCTGCGAGCAGCGAGGCCCTTCTCCACGCGAAGGTGGTCCAAGTATCCGTCGAGAAGCAGGTTGTCGTCGCGCACGGACCGACCTTAGACGCAGAATGGTGGGAGTCAGAATTTTTCGCAGCGATTGTCAACGCCCCCGTTGCGAACTCGTCGAGGCGTGCCGTAGATTGCGGCTCCGCTTGTCGCGGAGGGCCCATAGCTCAACGGGTTAGAGCGCCTGGCTTATAACCGGGAGGTTCCGGGTTCGGGTCCCGGTGGGCCTACGGTATACCTTTGGAGTGCGCGCGACGAACACTCACCGCGCGACTCACTGAAACGATAGACTTCACGCAGACGTCGAGGACAAACACGGTGCGAGACCAACTAGAGGCGCTCCAAGAGCTCGCGAAGATCGACCGCGGGTTTCGGCAATTCGACGCCGAGCTCGAGGAGCTGCGCGGCCGGCTCGAGGAGCTTCGCGCGGACGTCAGCCGCATTCGCGAGCTGCTCGACCGCGAGAAGGGTCAGCTCGACGAGGTCGAACGGCTCAGGGGGCAAGCGGTGGTCGAAGCAACCGACCTGGGCGAGCGCATCACGCGATCGACCGGTCGGGCCAACGTTGCGCGCAACACACGCGAGCGTGACGCGGCGACGCGCGAGGTCGAAGTGCTGCGAAAAGAGCGCGAAGAGCGCCAGCAGCGAGCGGGCGACCTCGAGAAGGGCGTCGGCGACGTGCGCGACTCGATCGCGCGCCACGAAGAGGATTTCAAGAAGCTCGCCGAAGCGCTCGAGAGCGAGGAGAAGCACGTCAGCACGAGAACCGCCGAGATCGCCGTGCTGCGCGAGGAGATCGAGCGCGCGCGGGCCGACGTGACCAAGAAGGTCCGCGCCGACATTCTCCGCAAATACGAGGGGATCCGCAGCCGCAAGGGCACCGCGGTCGCCGAGGCGATCGACGGCGTGTGCCGAGGCTGCAATGTCTCGCTTCCGCCGCAGTTCTACGCGAAGCTCATGGCGCCGTTGGACGTGATGCAGTGCCCCTCTTGTCTGAGGATTCTTCTAGCGCGCCCGGCCGGCGCCGGAGCAGTGACGTCGTGACCCAAGCAGCACAAGACCCCGTCGTTGGGCATGTTCTCGGCACCCGCTACCGCGTCGACCGCGTCGTCGCCGACGGCGGAATGGGTCGCGTCTACGAAGGCGTCGAGCTCGGCAACGAGCGTCGAGTCGCGATCAAGATCCTGCACCAGGACATCGCGCAGGACTCGGTCAACATCGAGCGGTTCAAGCGCGAGGCAGAGACGTCGCACGCGCTCGAGCACCCGCACGTCGTCGAAGTGTACGACTTTTCGCAGGAGAAGCCGGCGCCCGGCAGGCCCGAGGGCGCCTGGTATCTCGTGATGGAGTTTCTCGACGGCGACGAGCTGCGCGCGATCCTCGACCGAGACAAGACGCTCGCGCCCGAGCGAGTTCTGCGAGTGATTTCGCAGGCGGCGCTCGCGCTGGACTCCGCGCACGCCAAGGGCTTCGTGCACCGCGACCTCAAGCCAGAGAACGTGTTTCTCGTTCGCACGGCGGAGGGAGACACCGTCAAGCTGCTGGATTTCGGCAGCGTGAAGTTCACGCGCGGCCAAGACAAAGGTCAGAAGCTCACGGTGATGGGCACGACCATCGGCTCGCCCTTCTACATGTCGCCCGAGCAAGCGCGGGGCGCGCAAGACCTCGATCATCGCGCGGACGTCTGGGCGCTCGGCGCCATGATGTACGAGATGATCGTCGGCAAGGTCCCCTTTCACGCCGCCAACGGCCCGCAGATCTTGTTCAAGATCCTCGGCGAAGAGCCGGAGATCCCGTCGTTTGCGAACGAGGCCGCGCCGCCGGAGTTCGACGACGTGATCACCCGCGCGCTCGCGAAGGACCGAGACAAGCGCTACCAGAGCTGCGGCGAGCTCGCCAACGCCGCAGGGCACGCGTTCGGGCTCACCGGCCTGTGCGCAGACTGGGCGCTGATGTCCGACGCACAGGTCGCGGCGAAGATCGCCGAAGCCAAGAGCAAGCCCAAGACGCCTCCAGCCGTCGCCGCGAGCGCAGCGCCCATCGCTCCCGCCTCCCCTTCGCCGCCCGTGCAGCCGATCGCTTCGACATCGGGCAACGACGCGCTGTCTGGGGACTACAACGCCCGGCCCAAACCGCCGATCGGGCTCATCGCCGTGATCGTGGTGGTCGTCGTCATCCTCGTCGTGGTCACCGCGGTCATGGCCGCGCGCTGAAGCAGAGCGGCGGGTGCCCACGAACGAATCGCCGAGAACGAGCACTCCGCCCGCGTCGCCCGAGACCGCGCCCGTTCGAACGAGCGTCCCGCCCAAGAGCGGCGCGCTCTTCGGCGTCGAGCCCGAAGAGCAGTCGCGCACCGCGGTCCTCGCCGGGATGCTCTTTGTGTGCAGCTGCGTGTTCGTGCTCGGTCGAACCGTGCGCGACGCGCTCTTTCTGAGCCACTACGGCGCGCGCGTCGGCGCGGTGCTTCCGTGGATGTTCATCGCGTACGGAGTCGTCAGCGCGATGGTGGCCGTGGTCTACGCCCGCGTGGCGCCGCGGTTCTCTCGGCCGAGGTTCGTCGCGAGCTTCGCGGTGCTCGTCGCGGCGATGTATGGCTCGGCGTGGGTGGCGCTCTTCGCGAGCCCGTCGTGGCTCTACGGCGTGCTCTACGTCGCCTCTGAAATCGCTGGAAATCTCCTCATCGCCCAGTTCTGGGCGGTCGCCAACGACCTGCACGACCCGCGCTCGGCGAAGCGATTGTTCGGGACCATCGGCGTCGGACGAATCCTCGGCGTCGTGATCTGCGGCTTGGGCGCGGGCTCGTTCGTCGCCGCGGTGGGCACGGACAACCTCTTGCTCGTGCTCGCGGTGCTGTCGCTTTCGATCGTGGGCTTCGTCCTGTGGTTGGCGCGCGATTTCAACCTGCCCTCCGCGCCGCCCGCGCTCTCGAGCCGCGCGCAGCCGGCAGAGGGAATGCTCACACAGCTTCGCTCTCCGTACATCCGATCGGTCGCGCTCGTCGTGCTCGTCGGGTTCGTCGCGGTGAACATCGGTGACTTTCAGTTCAAGGCCGCGGCGCGCCTCGCCCACCCGAGCCGAGACGAGCTCGCGCTCTTCATGGCGAGGTACTACGCGACGGTCGGCGTCATCGCGATGCTGTTGCAGCTCTTCGTCACGCGAAGGCTGCTCTCTCGCTTCGGCGTCGGCGGCGGTCTGCTCGCGCTGCCCATCGCGTACGGGACGGCCAACCTCGTATTGCTCGCGATTCCCAGCGTGTTCGGCGCGACCGTCGTGAAGCTATCGGACAACGCCGTGCAGTTCACGGTGTTCGAAGCGACGCTGCAGCTCCTGTATTTTCCGCTCGATTCGTCGGAGCGCGACGGCGCGCGCGCCACGCTCGAAGCCGCGGTCAAGCCCATTGGCTACGCGATCGCGGGCGGGCTCGTCCTCGGGTTCGCGTGGATCGCTCCGCCGACGTCCATGCGCGCGATCGCCTCGCAGAGCTGGTTCGTGTTGCCCCTCATCGGCGCGTGGTTTCTGGCGGTGCGCGTGGTTCGCCGACGCTATGTGGCTGCGCTCGAGCGGTCTCTCGAGCGCCGCACGCAGCGCTCGTCGGAGCCCGTGACGGACGAGGCATCCACGCGCGAGGCGCTGGTCCGCACAGCGCGCAGCGGCGCCCCTCGCGCGGCGTGCTTCGCGATCGAACAGCTAACGTCCAGCGCGCCCGAGACCGCAGCGGCCGAGGCCGCGCATTGGCTCACGAATCCCGAGGCGTCCGTCCGGATCGCCGCCGTGAAGAGCGCCGCAGAGCTTCGCGCAGAAGCTCTCTCGCCGTTGCTCCTGCGCGCGATGGACGACCCAGACGTCGTGGTCGCTGCCAGCGCGGTCACAGCGTACGGCGTGTGGCACGGAGAGCGCTGCATCACGGCGATCGAGGCGCGGCTGACTGACCCGCGTTCGGCGGTCGAAGAAGCCGCCATCGTCGCGCTGCTGCAGCACGGAGCGCTCGAGGGAGTGCTCATCGCTGGTCGAACGCTCGAGGAGTGGCTTCGATCGACGGAGGTCGAGGACCGAAGACGCGCGGCTCGCGTGCTCGGGACGCAGGGAGTTCCTGGAGCGCTGCGCGTCGTGCGCGCGCTGCTCGAGGATGACGACGTCGAGGTCCGTCGCGCCGCGCTTCGTGCCGCGGCTGCGTCGGGAATCGCGCTCGCCCCCGAGGTCATTCGGTCGATGGACGAACCCGCGACGCGCGCCGCGGCGATGGAGGCGATCGTCAGGATGGGCGAGCCCGCTGTTCCGCTGCTGGCCGCGCGCTTGAGCGACAGTGGGTGTCCGCGCGCCGTTCGATTGAGCGTTCCTCGGGTGCTCGCGCAGATCGGAACGAGCGCGGCGTACGAGCTCCTTCTCGCGCGGATCGACATCACGCAGGAACCCGACGAGGCGGTGCGACAAAAGATCCTCGCGTCCGCGTCGCGGATGCGGCGATCACTCGGGCTCCGCCCGCTGGCCGAGCGCCAGGCAGAGATCAAGATGAGCGCCGAGCTCGACGCCCTCGCCCGTCAGTCCGCGGCCTATCGCCGCGCGCGATCGTGGCTCGGAATGATCCTGCTCGATCGATGGATGCTCGAGCGCTTTCGCAAGGCGCTCTTGCGGGTTTTGCGCCTCGCAGAGCTGTCGCCGGACGGAGGCCGCCGCGTCGAGCCGACGCGCGAAGCGCTCTTCGGACGAGACTCGCAGCGCCGCGCGCGGGCGCTCGAGGTCCTCGACGACGTGCTCCCGAGCCCTGTCGCGCCGCGCTTCAACCGCGAGCTCGAGCAGTGGCTGTCGATGCGCGATCACCCAGCGCGCGAGCCCGAGGGGCCACGGCCGTCGGGAATGACGGCGTACGTGACGGAGCTCTATTCGATGAGCGATCCGTTCGCGAAGGTGCTGGCGCTCGACGCGGCGCAGTTTCGCGCGATCGACCTCGGACAGTCGCTGATCGCGAGTGCCCTCGAGCACGAGGATCCGTCGGTGCGCGAGTTCGGAGCGCTCGCCGAGGTGAGCTTCAAGAGCGATCAATGGCGCGAACGCGTCGAGAAGCTCGCTGAGGACGAGGATCGGTCCGTTCGTTCGTACGTAAAGTTCGTGCTCGAGACTGGCCAGACCGGCATGAGCCGGGAGGACGACATGTTCACGACCCTCGAAAAGGTGCTCTTTCTTCAGCGCGTCGAGCTCTTCTCTGAGGTCGCGCCGGAGGACTTGATGGGCCTCGCTCGAAGCGCGCGCGTCGACCGCCACAAAAAGGGCACCGTGCTCTTTCGCGCCGGGGATCCGGGATCCGCGCTCTACCTCGTGATCGACGGGAGGGTTCGCACGACGACCGCCACCGGAATCACGACGCAATACAGCGACGGAGAGGCGTTCGGAGAGCTCGGAGCGCTCGACGGGAGCGTGCGATCGGACGAAGCAGACGTCGTCGAAGACGCCACGCTGATCGAGATCGCGCGGGAGGATTTCGTCGAGGTGCTACGAGAGAACGGCCCCCTCGCGGAGGCGGTCATTCGCGTTCTCGTGCGTCGAATGCGGTCCTTGCGCGGTGGCGAAGCGAGCCAGGCGTAGCGCTCAGTAGGGGCTGTCGGCGACGAAGCCCGCGCCGCGCGTTCGGCCCCGGCGCGGCGTGGCGGGCCGCGAGGGCGCTGTCGCGTAGGGGTCGTTGGCGACGAAGCCCACGCCGGCCGGACGTGCGCCGCTCGATGCATTGCTTCGCGAGCCGGTCGACGACGCGCCGACCGCACGATTGGCAGGGTTTGCAGTCGGAGTCGTCGTGGTCGCAGGCTGCGTCGCTTGTGCGGTCGTCGCCGGCCTGACGCGCCCTGAACGCGTGCCACTCGACGAAGCGCCGCTGCCGGGATTGCTCTCGGGCTGCTGTGGCGGGGCTGCGCCCTGGGCCTGCGTCGGCTGCGCCGGTGGAATGGGCTCTTGTGCTTGAGACGGTTGCGCTGGTTGCGCTGCTTGCGCTGGTTGCGACGGTTGCGACGGTTGCGACGGTTGCGCCGCGGGCGACGGGGTCGCGGGCTGCTCGACGTTCGCCGTCGACGTCGAGCCAGGGCCGGCGGAGATCGAGCTCGCGCTGCTTGCCGGCGTCGACGAGCCTCCCGACAACGCGAAGGCTCCGCCGATGCCGATCAGTCCGATCAGGGCGGCAGCGGCGCCGATCATCAGTCCCTTGGACGGTCCCTTCGTGGGAACGATCGGCTCGTCGTCCATCACCGCCGTCGAGGGCGGTCGGGGCGGCGGCGCGGACCGGGCGGGCGCAGCGGTCGCAGCGGTGGGAGGAGGCCTCGAGGGCGGTTGCGGCTGCGCAACAGGTGCTTGCTGTCGAGCGACGGGCGCCTGGAACTGCGCGGGCTGCTGAGCGACCGGCGGCGCGGCTTGCGGCTGCGGCGCGACCATCGCGGCGGGCGCTGGAGGCGAGGCCGCGGCAGGGGCGGGCGCGGGAGAAGGCGTGGGAGCTCCGAATCCTGCGAGGCCGGCGAGGTCCGCAACGCCGAAGAGGATCGACGGGGTGATCGCGCCTGCCTGCGTGTTGGCCGTAAACGTCCCCTCGGAGTGAACGTAGTCCGACGCCGGAGCGGCCGAGTCTGCCGCGTCGAGGCCGATCTCCCAGGAGGGTTTGATCTCTGCTGCGAGCGATTCGAGGTCGCCGGCGCCTAGAATTCCTCGGCCCCATGCGGGCTGAGCTGACTTGGGGTCGGTCGGGTCACCGAAAGCCATCGTTCACCTTTCGTCGGGAAGATCGACATTGAATGCTACGACGCGCGCGGCCCTTGGAAAAGCCGGTGTGCCGGGACTAGAGTCCGCGGCCCTCATGAAGTGCCCATTTTGCGGCGACTTGGAGAACAAGGTCATCGACTCGCGCCTTTCACAGGGGGGCGAGGTGACCCGACGTCGCAGAGAGTGCGCAAAGTGCCAGCGCCGGTATACGACGTACGAGCGGGTCGAAGAGGCGCTGCCGTTGGTGGTCAAGCGTGACGGGCGTCGCGAGCCGTTCGATCACGGAAAATTCGTCGGTGGGATCAAGAAGGCGTGCGAGAAGCGGCCCGTTCCTTTGGCGACGATCGAGTCGATCGCAGAGTCGATCGAGCGCGAGTTGAGCGAATCGGCGGTGAAAGAGGTCGCGAGCACGGACATCGGCGAGAAGGTGATGTCGCGGCTGCGCGCGGTGGACGAGGTCGCGTACGTGCGCTTCGCGTCGGTGTATCGATCCTTTCGAGACGCCGACGAGTTCATGGCCGAGCTCGCGGCGATGCTGAAATCGCGGGGAGACAAGAAGTGAGCGACGCGGCGTTCATGACAGAGGCGCTCGAGCTCGCGGCGCGCGCGCGCCCGTCCCCCAATCCGCGCGTCGGCTGCGTGCTGGTGCGCGACGGGGTCGTGGTCGGGCGCGGGTTTCATCGTCGCGCAGGCATGGCGCACGCGGAGGTCGCGGCCATCGAAGACGCCGGCGACCGCGCGCGAGGCGCAACTGCGTACGTGACGCTCGAGCCCTGCAATCACCACGGGAGAACGCCTCCGTGCACCGATGCGCTGCTCGCCGCGGGGGTGAACCGCGTGGTGTTCGGCGTCTCCGATCCCAACCCCCACGTCGAGGGACGAGGGGCCGATCGACTGCGCGAGGCGGGCGTCGTTGTCGACGAAGGGGTCGAGCGCGAGGCGTGTGAAGGTCTCATCGAGGCGTGGCGCGTGTGCGTCACCCGCGGCTATCCGCTGGTCGTACTCAAGGTCGCGATGACGCTCGACGGTCGAATCGCGACGCGGACGCGGGCCAGCAAGTGGATCACCAGCGCCGAGGCGCGACGCGACGCGCACCTCCTCCGCGCGCGCGCCGACGCGATCCTCGTCGGGGTCGGAACGGTCCTCAGCGATGATCCGATGCTGACTCCCCGAGACGTAACCGTAGTCGGAGCTCTGCCGGCGCGCGTCGTGCTCGATAGTCGACTGCGCACGCCCACAACGAGCCTCCTTGCGCGCACAGCCTCCGAGGCGCCCGTCTGGGTGCTGCACGGCCCCGAGGCGCCCGCGGAGCGCCGCTCGGCGTTGAGGGCGATGGGCGTCGAGACCATCGAGGTCGCGCTGGAAGACGAGCGGATCGGGCTGCGTGAAGCGCTGCGCGCGCTCGCGTCGAAGGGCGTGACCGAGCTGCTCGTCGAGGGTGGCGGCGCGGTGCACGGCGCGCTGCTCGACGCGGGGCTCGGCGACAAGCTCGTGGCGTACGTCGCGCCGAAGCTGTTTGGCGGCCGCGACGCGTTTCCTGCTTTTGGAGGGGTGGGCGCAAGCTCAGTCGACGACGCGCGATCGGTTCGCGCGTGGCGCTTCGAGCCGCTCGGCTCGGACCTGAAGATCACCGCGGAGATAGCGAATGTTTACCGGGATCATCACAGCGATCGGTGAGGTGGCGCGGGTCGAGCCCAAGGCGCAAGAGGCGCTGCTCGAAATCGTGTGTCCCTATCAAGCGCTGGTGCTCGGCGAGAGCATCGCCGTGGACGGCGTGTGCCTCACGGTGGTCGCGGCGACCGGGCGAGGCTTCACCGCGACGGCCAGCGCCGAGACGCTCGCGCGCACGACGCTCGGCGCCAAGAAGAGCGGAGATCGGGTCAACCTCGAGCGCGCGCTTCGCGTCGACGATCGGCTGGGCGGCCACATCGTCGCGGGCCACGTCGACGGCGTGGGTCGCGTTCGCGCGCGGATCACGAGCGGCGGCGAGGCCGAGCGATGGCAGTTCGACGCGCCCGCGTCGGTGCTGAAATTCATCGCGGAGAAGGGCTCGATCGCGATCGACGGCGTGAGCCTCACCGTGAACGTCGTGGACTCCGAGGGCTTCGAAGTCACCCTCGTCCCCTTCACGCTGGGGCACACGACGCTCGGCGACAAGCGCGCAGGCGCGGCGATCAACCTCGAGGTCGACGTGCTCGCGCGCTATGTGGCGCGCGCGCTCGAAGGGGTCGCGCCTCGCGGAGGGGTCACCGCCGATTTGCTCGCGCGCGCTGGATTCGTCGGGACGAAAGCCCCATAGAGCGTTCGCCTCACAAAGAGAAGAGACCCATGGGACTGACTGGCAGCTACATCGATCGTGTTCAAAAGGCCATCACCGACCTTCGGGCCGGCCGCATGGTGATCCTCGTCGATGACGAAGACCGCGAGAACGAGGGTGACCTCGTGCTCTGTGGGGACCTTGTTACGGCGGACTCGGTCAACTTCATGGCGACCCACGCGCGCGGGCTCATCTGCCTCACGATGACCGAGGAGATGGTGCAGCGACTCAACCTGCCCATGATGGTCGACGCGAACCGCTCGCAGCGGACGACGGCGTTCACCGTGAGCATCGAGGCGCGCGAGGGGGTGTCGACCGGCATCTCGGCGCTCGATCGCGCACACACAATCAAGGTGGCTTGCGCCCCGGACGCCAGGCCCCAGGACCTGGTGTCGCCGGGGCACGTGTTTCCTCTCAGGGCGAAGCCGGGCGGCGTTTTGCAGCGCACCGGGCACACCGAAGGCAGCGTCGATCTGGCGCGGATCGCTGGGCGCGCCCCGGCTGCGGTCATCTGCGAGATCATGAACGACGACGGGACCATGGCGCGCCTGCCGGACCTCGAGCGCTTCGCGGAGAAGCACTCGCTGCATATCCTCTCGATCGAGGACTTGATCCAGTGGAGGCTCGAGCGCGAGCGGCTGGTCCGAAAGATCGAGGCGGCGCCCCTTCGGCCGGCGGGCTTCGAAAGAGAGTGGACCGCGACGGTGTACGAGACCGTCGAGGGCCGGCAGTTTCTCTCGCTCACCGTCGGTGATTTGAGCGGCGACGACCCGGTGCTCGTTCGCATGCATCCCGGCGCGATGTTCGCGGATCTCTTCGCGCCACCGCACGGCGGAGGAGCGCGCGAGTTCGTCGGCGGCGGAACGCACCTGTTCGAGGCCATGCATCGCATGGAGTCCGACGGGCGCGGCGTGGTGGTCTATGTCCCGCCACCGAAAATCGATCTGGCGCAGGAGCTTCGGTTTTTGCGGGGCGAAGGGTCCAAGATGCCGCGCGACGTCGGCTCCGACGGGCAGCCGCGGCAGCGCGAGTTTGGCCTCGGCGCGCAGGTGTTGCTCGACCTGGGACTGCGTCGGATTCGCCTCGCGACCAACAACCCGCGCAAGCTCGTCGGGCTGTCGGCGTACGGAATCGAGGTCGTCGAGCAGGTGCAGCTCCACGGAGAGACGAGTCGGTTCGGGCGCGGCGCGCTCTGAACGGCGATCGAGAGAATCGTCGCGGCGGTCTCGAACGGCGGTCTGCTTGCGCTTCTACGGCGCTATCCGCTCGTTGAAGCGGCATTCGACCGGCTCCCTCGGCGATCGGCGCCCGGCCCCTCGAATTGTCGGACGCGAGGCGTGTACCCATCGGCGCGGCGCTGGTATATGAGCGCCGCCATGGCCGAAAAGGTGTTCGAGTTGCGATCGATCGAAGGCGACCTCTCAGCGCAGGGGATGCGCGTTGCGATCGTCGCTAGCCGCTTCAACAGCTTCATCGTCGAGCAGCTCGTCGAAGGCGCGATCGACTGCGTCAAGCGGCACGGCGGCGACGGCGCGACGGTCGTGCGCGTCCCCGGCTCGTGGGAGCTCCCGATCACAGTCCGCGCCCTCGCCAAGAGCGGCGAGTGGGACGCGATCGTCGCGGTGGGCGCCGTGATCCGCGGGAGCACCGCGCATTTTGATTTCGTGGCCGGCGAAGCGACCAAGGGGCTCGCGGCGGCGATGGCCGACAGCGCCGTTCCGGTGGCGCTCGGCGTGATCACTACGGACACGCTCGAGCAAGCGATCGAGCGCGCGGGAACCAAGATGGGCAACAAGGGCTGGGAGGCGGCAGCGAGCGCGATCGAGACGGCGAACGTCCTTCGCGCGATCCGCAAGGGCCGATGACCAGTCGCGGAGAAGCCAAGCGACGGCGCGAGGACGACGGTCCGCGTCGGCACGCGCGCGAGTGCGCGTTGCATGTGCTGTACGGCCTCGACGTTCAGGGCGTGCGCGAGGGAGAGCTCGTCGAGCGCGCGCTCGGGGCGTACTGGGCGCACCTCGAAGGCCCGATCGACGGCAGGCCCTACGGCGACGCGCTCGTGCGCGCGGTGACCAGCCAGCTCGAGGAGATCGACGCGAGCATCCAGGGAGCCAACACCAACTGGCGACTCGATCGAATGGCCCGCGTCGATCGCAACATCCTCCGCATCGCAGCGTGCGAGATCGCGTTTGCTACGGACGTTCCTGCGGAGGTGGCGATCGACGAAGCAGTGGACCTCGCCAAGCGCTTCGGGTCCGCTGAGTCTGCGGCCTTCGTCAACGGGACCCTCGACAAGCTCGCGCGGATGAAGGGCCGCCTGCGCTGAGCAGGGGGTGATCCGCGGTGGACCTACGGTATGTGCCGCTGTCTCTACGCTCGATCGACGCGCTTCGCAGCGAGCTCGCGGTCCTTCCGTTCTTCGAAGACGAGCGCCCGCTGCGCGCCGCCGCTGGCCTCTGTGATTGGCGGCTCTGCGGGCGGCTCTCGCGCTTGATCGAGAGCGGTCGCGTCGTAGGGACGCTCGGCGAGTCGCTGCTCTGTCCCGCCGGACCGAGGCTCCCGTTCGAGCGGCTGCTGCTCGTCGGCGTCGGCCCGCGCGACCGATTCGACGACCGAGCCTTCGAGCTCGCCAACAGCAAGGTGCTCGCCGCGCTCATGGGTTTGCGCGTGCGCAACGTCGCCGTTTCGATCCCCGGTCGATCCGTCGGCCTCCTCGCCGCAGAGGACGCCGGTCGGAGGTTTCTCGCGGCGATCGCTGCAGGAGCCGATGAACTCGACGAGCTCGCGTTGCTCGACGAGCCCGACGCGCTGCGCGCGATGGCGCCCGGAGCGGACGCCGAGCGACGACGACAGCGCGCGCACGGCCCCGCGTGACGGTTAGAGCGGCTCTCTCAGCAGCGCCTCGACGACGTTCGCGCGGCGGTGTCGGCGCGCGAGCTCTGCGACGAAGATCGCCTCGATTTCGCGTCGCGCGCGGTCGAGGTCGTCGTTGAGCAAGAGGTAGTCGAACATCGCGTAGTGAGAGAGCTCGACGCGCGCGTTTGTCATTCGACGCGCGATGACCTCGTCCGAGTCTGTGTTGCGTCCGCGCAGCCGGGACTCGAGCACCTTCCACGAAGGCGGCAGGATCATGACCGAGACGAGCGACGCGACGCGCGCGCGAATCTGCCGCGCGCCCTGGTGATCGATGTCGAAGAGCACGCCGGCCGAGCCGCGCGCACCCGCGTCCGCGAGCACGGAGGCAGGCGTGCCGTAGTAGTTGCCGTGCACCTCCGCCCACTCCAAGAACTCGCCCGCGTCGATCATCGCGCGAAAGCGCTCTTTGCCGACGAAGTGGTACTCGACGCCGTCTCGCTCTGCGCCGCGAGGCGAGCGGGTCGTAAACGACCGAGAGAGCTCGATCGGCTGCTGCGCGAGCGCGACGGAGTCGAGCAAGTGGCGGCACAGCGTGCTCTTGCCGCTCCCTGAGGGACCGACGAGCGCCAGCGCGACCGGTGCATTCGCAAGGTTCACGGGGGACGAGGGACGGTACAACGATTCCATCGCGAAAGCGTGAGAGCGGGCGCCGCTACTCGACGTTCTGCACCTGCTCGCGCATCCGGTCGATCTCGGATTTGAGCTCGACGACGCACATCGCGACGTCCGAGTCGTTGGACTTGGAGCCGAGCGTGTTGACCTCGCGCGCCATCTCTTGCAGCAAGAAATCGAGCTTGCGACCGACGCCCTCGCTCTCGGTGCAGAGCGCGGCGAACTGGGCGCAGTGCATCGCGAGGCGGGTGAGCTCTTCGCTCACGTCGAGGTGCTCTGCGATGAAGAGCAGCTCTTGCTCGAGCCGCCCGGGATCGATGGCGATGTCGACCGTCGCGAGCAGGCGCTCGATGCGATCCTTCGCGCGCTTTCTCAGCCGCTCGGGTCGCCCGGCGGTCACCGAGCGCACTTCCCCGGCGAGCTGAAGAACGCGCTCGAGGCGGTCGCACAGGTCGTTCTCGAGCGCGAATCCCTCTGTGCGTCGCATGCTCTCCATGGCGTCGAGCGCGGCGCCGAGCGCGGTCGCGAGCGCGCTGCGCAGCGCGGCTGCGTCCGCAGAAGGAGCGAGCACAAACAAGTCAGGGACCGTGGCGAGCAACGACAGAGGAACGTCGCCCTTCACGCCCAGCTCGTCGCGCAGCTCGGTGAGCGCTCGAAGCGCGTCCGAAGCGCGTCGCTTGTCGAGGGCCATCACGGGCGCGGCGCACTCATCGAGTCGAACGGTGAGGTCGAGGCGACCTCGATTGAATCGAGCGCGCGCGGCGTGGTCTAGAAATCCAGAGTGCTCAGCGATGTCCTTCGGCATGCGCACGCGAACATCAACGAACCGAGCGTTAACGGCGCGAGCCTCCACCGTGACTCGACCTGAAGCGAGGGGGGCAGTCCCCACCCCGAATCCGGTCATGCTGCGAAGCACCGCAGGATTGTCCGCTGAAATGGGGGGGGTTGGTCAACTCACCAGCGAGCGATAGTACGCGAGGGTCTTGGCGAGCCCGTCGCGGACGGAGACGATCGGCTCGAACCCGAGCAGCGCGCGGGCGGCGGAGATGTCAGCGAGCGAGTGGCGAATGTCGCCCGCGCGGCCGGGGCCGTGGGTGGGCGCGATGTCTTTACCCGCAAGTTCATTGATGATTTTCGCAAGGTCGAGCAGCGAGATGCGCTCGCCGCACGCGATGTTGACCACCTGCCCCGAGACGTCCCGCGTCGCCGCGAGCAGGTTGGCAGAGACGACGTTGTCGATGAACGTAAAGTCCCTCGTCTGGCCGCCGTCACCGAAGATCAAGGGGCTCTTTTCCGAGAGAATTGCGGTGCAAAACTTCGGGACGACCGCGGCGTAGTCGCTCTTGGGGTCCTGCCTCGGTCCGAAGACGTTGAAGTACCGCAGCGCGCAGGTCTTCATCCCATAGAGTCTGGCGAAGACCTGCAGATACTGCTCGGACGCCAGCTTGCTGACGGCGTACGGCGAGAGCGGCTGCGGGGCCATCGTCTCGACCTTCGGCAATACTTCGGTCTCTCCGTACGCTGACGAGCTCGCGGCGAAGACGAACCGGTTGACGCCCGCGCGGCGCGCGGCGTCCAGGAGGTTGACGGTCCCGCCGGTGTTTACGTCATTGGTGGGGATCGGCGCTTCGACCGAGCGGGCGACGCTCGGCAGCGCGGCCTGGTGAAACACGACGTCGCAGTCTCGCACTGCGCGCGCGCAGGCGTCGGTGTCTCGGACGTCGCCCTCGATCAGGTCGATGCGCGAGAGGTTGTGCTCGATGTTCTCGCGGCGACCGGTCGAGAAGTTATCGAGCACCCGTACGGTCGCGCCGCGCGCGAGCAGCGCGTCGACCAGGTGTCCCCCAATGAAGCCGGCTCCGCCGGTGACGAGTGTTCGCACAGTAAACGCTCCGTTGCGCGAGGGTCAGTCGACATTCTTGCGGCGCTTGACCTGCTCCATCACGCGCGCGTACTCGACGTCCCAGTTTTGCGTGCCCTCGCTGAGGTGCTTGAGACGCGAGCGAACTTCTTTGTCCATCTCGTCATCGACGCCCATGTGACGCTCGAGGATCGCCCGCATCTTGCGGCGCAGCACGGCGTCTTCGGCGAACACCTCGTCGACGTTGTTCGATCGAAGGAGCATCTGCACGAGCTGATCGAGCATCCACGAGACGCCTTCGGCGCCGAGGCCGAAGTTGCGCTCTTCGGCGAGCTGGCGCTTGAAGCGCTGCGCCTCGGTGGCTCCCGCGCCGATTCGCTCAGCGCGATCCTTGCCGCGCTCGGTGATCTCACGCTCGACCCGGAGGTACTCGCGAAGCACCGAGGCGAGATCGTCCTCGACCTCGGGCCCGTCGGCCACCTCGATGTCCTTGTCCAACGTCAGGGTGCGGACGATGTCCGACGCGATGACCGGAATCTTCGCTGCGTATAGGCGCATGTCGCGGGCTTTCTACTGAGTCGAGCCGCGAACGAGACGGTCGCAGCGCGGCGAACCGTAGTCTCCGCGCGCGAGCAGTGTCAACGCGATCCGCGGCAAACGGTCGCGAACGAAATGCGAACAGACCGGCGTACCGGGCGGGGACTTCATGCTATCGAACGGCAGTCGAGCCCGCGCTATGCCTACGTCCGAGCGTCTCAGGGACATCGAGGGAGACCTGCCACTGTCTGTCGTGGTGTGGCTCGATCAACACCCGTCGAGCACGTTGGCGCTCGCGCTGGCGGTGTCTGCGCCGTCGGTTCGATGGACCTTTCGCTTCGGCGGAGACCTCGATGTGGTGATTCGCGGCGCGCGGGTCGAGACCTTTCGCGTCGGGGGGCGCGAGCGCGTGGGCTCTGCGCGCGTGCACGGGACGCGGTCCGCGGCAGATTTCGATCACTTGCCCTCGTGCCCCGACGACGCGCCCTACGCCTGGCCGCCGCTGCCGTATCCGGTCACCGTGGGCTTCGCGTGCGATCGCGACATGACGGTGGCTCGCTTCGTCGCTCGCGAGGGAACGGTCGCGTCGCGGATCCCCGGACTCTTGCCGAGGCTCGGATCGTATCCCGACGAAGGAGGCTCGGTGGCGCAGTGCATCGAGCGGCTGGCCCACGGGCACAGCGATCGGGTGATGGCCTATCCGCCTCGCGCTTTTGCAGCGCCGGTGCGCGAGCTCATCGCGGCGCTCGCGGCGCCGGACGTCGTCGGCCCGGCGCGGGCGTTCGTTCGATTCGTCGACAAGCGCGCGTTGCTCTGGCCCGAGCCGGGTACGGACTTCGGGCCGACTTTGCTCGCGGCGCTGCACGCGCGACGAGGCTGCGCCGGATGCTCGAAGTTCGACCCGCGCGACGTGCTCTCGCTGGGTACGTGGCTCTTTGCTCAACCGCGCCGCGGAACAGACGAGAGCTTTCTCCGCGAGGCGGCGCCGAACGCGAAGGCGTCGCTCGAGGAGATCGCCGAGGCCCTCGGTCGCTCGCCGGCCGAGCTCGCCGCGACCAAGCTCGACGTTCGCTTCGAAGACACACAAAAGGTCACCAACACCCGCGTGCGACTTCCGGCCTGAGTGGCCGGAGAGTACGAGAGCGAGGCGCTGGAGTACGGTACGCTCAATCGATGAACTACCGCGTTCGTGCCCTTGGATCGTTCGTTGCGCTCGGCGCAACGCTGTCGTGCAGCCCCGGCAACGCCCCGTCCGACGCGCAGCCTGACGCTACGACGGACGTCGTGTCCCCGCGCGTCGAGGACACTGGCATCGCGACGGTCGACAGCAGCGCAGACGCTCCCTTCGACAGCGGTCCGGCCCCAGCGGACACCGGAACGAGCGTGAACGACACGGGGACATCGACGCCGGACGCGACCGTGGTTCCGCCGGATGATGGAGGGGTGCCGACGGGCAACCCAGCGGGTCGATGCGCGATCCCGCCAGAGGGAATGCTCGAAGACATCTCGAACCCTCGCACCGTCGTCGGAACGGGGACGCCCGCGTCGTGCACGTCGGACGCCTTCGTGAACGCCGTCGCGCGAGGCGGCGTAATCACCTTCAACTGCGGCCCGATGCCGCACACGATCACCCTCACCCGCACCGCCAAGATCGTGAACAACACGGGCCCGCGGATCGTGATCGACGGAGACAACCGCGTCACGCTCTCGGGCGGCGGCCGCGTTCGCATCCTGTACATGAATACGTGTGACATGGCGCAGATGTGGACCACCGCCATGTGCCAGAACCAGGATCACCCGCGATTGACCGTGCAGAACCTCACGTTCATCGACGGCAACTCGATCGGCGAGACCATGGAAGGCGGCGGTGGCGGCGCGATCTTCGTCCGTGGCGGGCGGTTCAAGATCGTCAACTCTCGCTTCTTCAACAACCGCTGCAACGACACGGGGCCGGACGTCGGCGGCGCGGCGGTGCGCGTGCTGAGCCAGTACATGAACCAGCCGGTGTACGTCGTAAACAGCACGTTTGGCGGCGCGATGGGCCTCGGCAACGTGTGCTCGAACGGCGGCGGTCTGAGCTCGATCGGCGTCTCGTACACCGTGATCAACAGCCTGTTTCGCTTCAACCGCGCGATCGGTCGCGGCGCCAACCCGATGCGCGCGGGCACTCCGGGTGGCGGCTCGGGCGGGGCGATCTACAACGACGGCAACACGTTTACGCTGACGCTCTGCGGCACCGAGATCACCGACAACGTCGCCAACGAGGGCGGCGGCGCGATCTTCTTCGTGAGCAACAACCGCACGGGAAGCCTCGTGATCCGCGACTCGGTGCTGCGGCGCAACCCGAGCATGGGCTTCGAGACCATGGGCCTGCGAGGGATCTTCATGCTCGCGGCGCCCGGCAACCCGATGGTGTCGGGCTCTGTCATCGAGTAGCGCCGTTGATTGATTTCAGCGCCGCCTTCGGTTGGCGACACGCGCTCGAGTGAACTCGCGGCGTGTCTGCTTCCAACCGGGCGTCGAAAGATTTCAGCGCCGCCTTCGGTTGGCGACACGCGCCCGAGTGAACTCGCGGCGTGTCTGCTTCCAACCGGGCGTCGCTATAGCGGAGGAGAAGGGATTCGAACCCCTGGAACCCTTACGGGTTCGGCGGTTTTCAAAACCGCTGCCTTCGACCACTCGGCCACTCCTCCGGTGGACGACGCGCAGCTTGTAGCACCGCTCATCGGGCGACGCACTCCCTGATGAACAATTTTTCTCGCCATTCAATCTGCGGTCCTCGCTTGAATCAGGGTGCACTTGAGCGCGAACCTTCGAGCTTCAATCGCATGACGCCATCCCTTCGCTTGTCATCCATGCTCGCGGTCGCGTTGGCAGCGTGCAGCCCGCAACCCGGAGCAGACTCGGGCGCGCTCGACTCCGCGATCGAAGACACCGGCGCGATGGACAGCGCGACGGCGGAGGACGCGTCGGTCGACACGGGCGCGCTTCAGGACGTCGCCTCCGAGCGCCCCTTCGTCCCGTCGGGCTGCCCGGCGCCCGCGGTCATTGCTCCGACCGCGACGTTCACGGGCTTCTTGCCGCCAGTCAACGCAGAGTACGTTCGCACGGTGGACGGCGACACCGCGCACTTCCTGGTCGCGGGCGTCGAGATCACCGTGCGAATCATGTACGTCAACGCCGAGGAGACCTCCGGCGCCGAGGCGACCGCGTTTGGTCGCGCGACGGTGCCGCTCGTCAGCCAGATGCTTCGCGGGGCGAGGCTTCAGCTCGTTCAACAGCGCGGCGCCAACGGGATGCCCAACCTCGACGGCTTCGGTCGAACGCTGGCGATGGTCTTCACCGACGGCGAGCTGCTCGAGACGCGTGTGATCCGCGAGGGATTGAGCGCGTACTACACGCAGTTTGGCTGCGCCCCGGCCCCCGCGCACCTCGCGCTGCTCTACGCCGAAGCAGAAGCGCGCGCCAATCAGCGCGGGATCTGGGCGCCAGGGCACCCGACCAACTACGCCGAGGTGCTCTCGCGCTGGATCGGTCGCAGCACGTGCCGGCCCAACCCGTTCATGGGCCAGCCGTACTGCCGCTGAGCCCCTCAGCGATAGCCCTGCGCCTGCAGCGCGAACAGCGTCGCGTAGCGACCGCCCTTCGCGACGAGCGCGTCGTGCGTTCCTCGCTCGGTGATCGCGCCCTCGGCCAACACGACGATCTCGTCGGCCATCCGCACCGTTGAAAACCTGTGCGAGATGACGATCGCGATCTTGTCCGCCGTTCGCTCGCGAAAGCGCTCGAAGATCTGCACTTCGGCCTCGGCGTCCATCGACGCGGTCGGCTCGTCGAGCACCAGCACGTCCGCCTCGTCGCGCATGAACGACCGCGCGAGCGCGATCTTCTGCCACTGCCCGAGCGAGAGCTCGCGGCCGCCCTTGAACCACTTTCCGAGGCGCGTGTCGTACTGGGCGGGGAGCCGCTCGATCACCGGCTTGGCGAGGCCCTTCTCCGCCGCGTTGCTCCATCGCTCGCGATCGTCGTAGGCGCGATCGTCGCCAGCGCCGATGTTCTCTCCGACGGTGAACTGGTAGCGCACGAAGTCTTGAAAGATCACGCCCACCCGCCGACGCAGCGCGGCTGGGTCCCACCCGCGAAGGTCGAGCCCGTCGAGCGTCACGCGCCCCGTCGAGGGCTCGTACAGGCCGCACAAGAGCTTGATGAGCGTCGTCTTTCCCGAGCCGTTTTCGCCGACGATCGCGAGCTTCGAGCCCGGGCGAATGTGCAGGTTGACCGCCGACAGCGCGGCGCTGGTCGAGCCCGGATACGTGAAGGTTACGTCCTCGAAGCGAACGCCGTCGCCTGGGTCGGGACCCTTGGTCGCGCCCCTCGCCTCGGGCCGAGTGGGGGTGTCGAGAAACTCGTACAGGTTCGACAGGTACAGGTTGTCTTCGACCATCGCGCCGATCGACGCGAGCGCGCTCGAGAGCGCCGACTGCGCTTGTTTGAACGCCACCGCGTACATAGTCATCGCGCCGATCGTGATGGTCGCCGCGATCGCTGAGCGCGCGAGCGCGAGGTACGTCCCGTAGAACGCCGCGGTGCCGAGCAGCCCGAGCGCGAATCCCCACAGCGCTCGCCGAATCGTGAGCGCGCGCTCGGCGGGCCAGGTCTTTGCGAAGATCGACTTGTATCGCTCGAGCAGCCGCGGCCCGAGATCGAAGAGCTTGACCTCCTTCGCGTGGTCTTCTCGCGCGATCACGGTCTCGAGGTAGAGCTGCTCGCGAGCCTCGGGCGTCCTCCATCGAGAGAGCCGCCAGGCCTCTGTCGAAAACCCGACCTCTGCGATGAAGACAGGAATGGCCGCGAGCACCAGCACCGGCAGCAGCCACACCGAGAAGCCCACGAGCAGCGCGCCGAGCCCCAGCAACGTGAGCGTGTGCTGCAAGAGCTCGAACGTCTGCGACACGAGCGAGAGCGGGCGCACAGAGGCCTCTCGCCTCGCGCGGGTCATCCGGTCGTACACCTCGCTGTCTTCGTACTGGGTCAGCGACAGATCGAGCGCCTTCTCGAGGATCACCGCGTTGATGCGCTGCCCGAGCTGCTGTCGCAAGAGCGCTCGCTCGAGCGCGAGCGAGCGCTGCACCGCGGCGAGCACCAGGACCAGAGCGAGCTCGACTGCGACCCAGCGCTCGGCGCGAGCAGCCGCGAGCATGTCGCCTCGCGCCGCGCGCATCACCGCGTCGATCAAGTGCTTACCGACCCACGCGACCGCGCCAGGAACGAGCCCCGCGATCACCGTCGAGACCCCGAGCGCGACGGCGAGCTTTGCGTTGGAGCGCCACACGAGCTCGAGCCCGCGCCGCGAGTACCCGAGCACCCCGAGGTATTCGCGCCAGCGGACCGAAGCGCGCTCGGGCTTCGGGCCCGCCTCGGTCGCGGGCGGCAAACGCTCTTGCGGCTGCGACGCCGGCGGTGGCTCTCGTTTTGGTCCTACCATCCTCGATCGATCTCTCGTTGACCGCTCGCGCCGCTGGGCGCGAGACTCCACGCTGGTCTGCTTGAACCTCGCCGCGTCGCGCAATCACCAAACCGCTGTTTGTCGATTTCATCGACGAGCTTCGACGGCGCTCGTCGCGCTGGCCGCGGTGTTGGCGACGCTCTCGGCGACGCCGAGAGTCTGGTCTCAGGCCGCGCAACCGCAAGTCGCGGCCGCGCCCGGATCGCCGCGCGAGTGGTTTCAGCGGGGCCTCGCAGCGCTCGACGCGGGCCGCTTCGACGATGCGGTGCGCGCGTTCGAGCGCTCCTACGCGCTCCGCGCCTCGCCGGTCGTCTTGTACAACCTCGGGCTCGCCCTGCGCGGCGCGGGCCGGATTCGCGAGGCGATCTCGGCGCTGGACCGATTCGTGCGCCAGCCGTCGGAAGGGACGTCGCAGAGCGAGCTGACGACGGTCGCGCAGGAGATCGAGCGGCTGCAGCGGCTGCTCGCGACGATCGAGATCGACGTCGTCCCGCGGGCGGCGAGGATCGTGCTCGACGCGGGCGAGACGATCACGACCAGAGGACGGACGCTCGTCGACGCAGGGACGCACACGTTTTCAATTTCGCTCGACGGGTATCGAACAGAGACTCGAGCGATCACCGTCGCCCGCGGCAGGAGCGCTACGCTCGTCTTGCAGCTCGAACCCGTCGGCCCTGGACCGAGGCTGCAAGTCGAGCCTGACGTCGCTGGCGCGCTCGTGTTGCTGGACGATCACGAGCTCGGCCGCGGGGCGGTCGACGCGCCTGCGACGGTCGGAACGCACACCGTCACAGTACGCGCTCCGGGCTATCGCGAGGTCCGACGCTCGGTCACGATCGGCGCGACGGGCTCGACCCGGTTGGTCATCGCGATGAACCGTGACGGCGGGCTTTCTCCTGTCGCGGTCGGCCTCATCGTCGGCGGCGTCGTGTTCGCGGGCCTCGTCGTCGCCGGCACGATCGCTGCGGTCTCTTCGACGCCTCGCGTGTACGAGCCGTCGCAAGGCACCAACCCCGGATGGCTCGGCAACACCATGGAGCGGCGGGCGCCTTGAACGCGCGAGGTGCGATCGCCGCCCTGGCGCTCGGGCTCTCTTCGGGCGCGATGGGTTCGTGCGCTCCCGTTGTCACGCAGCTGGTCGTGGTGCTGAGAACCGAAGTGCCGACGGGGTTTCATCGCTCGGTCGAGGCGACGGTGCTGCGCGAAGGCGCGGTCGAGCCGATCGTCGTGCGGTTCGTCCCGTTTCCCGGGCCGACGTGGCCGTTGAGCTTCGGTGTGATCGCGGCAGGTCCTGACGACAGGCGGCCGCTGGTCGTGGTGGTGACGCTGCGGATGCAAGACGCTGTGGGGCCGGTTTCGATCACGCAGCTGGCTCGAGTCTCGTTGCGGCCGGGCAAGGTCATCCAGCTCGACATGACCTTCGAGCGTCGATGCGCAGAGCGTCCGCTCGAGCCGCCGCGCTGTGTGTTTCCGATGACGTGTCGCGGAGGGTTGTGCGAGAGCATCGACCGCGACAATCTGCCCGAGCTCGCGCCGTAGGAGGTTTGCGATGAGACGATTGGTTCTGCTGGCCGCGATCGGTCCGATGCTCGGAGGCTGTCCCTCGACTCAACCGCCCAACGACGCGAGCGACGTTTCGCTGATCGATGCGACGGCCGAGAGCGCGACGATGGACGCGATGGACGATGCGTCCCCCGACGTCGCGTTGGACGTGGCGCCGGACGTCCCGAGACCCCCGCCGAGCGAACCGCTCGCGCCGGTGAGCGTCGGCGACCTCGAGCTCAGGGCGCGCACGCACGGCGGCTTCGAGCTCTCGGTGGGCGGGCGCGTGCTGCTCGCCTCGACGTTTGGTCCCGTCGCGGCGCAACGGTGGAACGAGCGCATCGAAAGCGGCTTCGGCAACTGGATCTTTCGACGCTCAGCGGAGAGCGAAGACCGCCCATCCGCCAACGCGACCTCGATGGTCGATGGGATGGCGTTGGTCCTTCGGACCACCGAGCGAGGGATCACGTCGGAGCTCCGCTTCTCGCGAGCGTCGACGGAGATCGTCGAGATCCGCGCGTCGATCACGGGCGCGATGGGCGCGAAGGGGACCGCGGTGCGCTTTCGTTGCGACCCCGACGCGCACTTCATGGGATTCGGCGAGCAGTTCAACCACGTCGACCACCGAGGGCGGCGCTTCTCGCTGTTTGTCAGCGAGCAGGGGCTCGGTCGCGACCCGGCTCGGCCGTCGATCTTCACGGGCAGCCCAGAGACAACCTACTACCCGCTACCGTTCTTTATCGACCCGCGCGGCCGCGGGATGATGGTCGAGACCGACGCGCGAACGATGGTGGATCTCTGTCGCGCTGCGCCGGACGAGTACATGCTCGCCCCCGAGCAGACAGAGCCTGTGCTGCTTCGTCTCTACACCGGGCCCACGGTCGCGGACGTGATGCGCGTGTGGACCGAGTATCAGGGTCGCACCGACGCGCCGCCCGCGTGGGCGGTCGACGGAGTGTGGCTCGGCGTTCAGGGCGGCCCCGAAGCGCTTCGCGGGTTCTTGCGAACCGCGACGATGGCCAACGTGCCTGTGACCGTGATGTGGGCGCAGGACTGGCTCGGACGAAAGAACCTCGCGCTCGGCAACGTCGACATTCGCTATCACTGGACGACGGACACGACGTGGTATCCGGATCTGCCTGGGTTGATCCGAGAGTTCTCGATGCAGAACGTGAGGTTCCTCGGGTACTTCAACCCCTTCGTCATGCGCGACGAAGGCCAGTGGGACGAGGGGACGCGCGAGGGCTACCTCCCGCGCGAACGAGGAAGCGCCACGGTGAGCACCTTCGACCTTCCGCACGGGACAGGGACGATGGTGGATCTGACCAACCCGCGGGCCGTCACATGGTTTCAAGGGTTCGCGCGGCGCGCGATCGACCAGGGCCAGTCCGGGTGGATGCAAGACTACGGCGAGTGGCTTCCGCTCGACTGCACGTTGAGCAACGGGACGGACGCGCGTCGCTATCACAACCGCTACCCGGTCGATTGGCACCGCGCCGCGAGGGACGTGTTGCGCGAGCGATATCCCAGCGGCGATTGGGTGATGTTCACGCGCTCTGGCTGGCTGCAGGACGCGAGGCACACGCAGATTGTGTGGGCCGGTGATCAAGAGGCGAGCTGGAGTCCATGGGACGGACTGCCGACGGTCGTTCCTGCGCTGGTGTCCTTGGGCATGGCTGGCGTCGGGTTCGTCACGCACGACATCGGCGGCTACTTCGGCGGCCCGAGCAGCAAAGAGCTCTATCAGCGCTGGATCGAGCTCGGCGCGTTTACGCCCATCATGCGAACGCACGAGGGCCTGCAGCGCGACCGCAACTGGAACTGGGACCGCGACGCAGAGACCCTCGCGTTCTTCTCGCGCTTCGGGCGCGTTCATCAGCTGCTCGGGCCGTTGTTTCGCACGCTCGGCGAAGAGCACCGACGCACGGGCATGCCGATCGTTCGCGCGATGGGGCTCGCCTTTCCCACGGACGCGCGGACGTACGCGATCACCGATGAGTTCATGATCGGCGACGGGATGCTCGTCGCGCCGGTGATCACGCAGGGGCAGACGGCGAGGATGGTCTACTTTCCCGCGGGGACCTGGCACTCGGTCTGGGACCCAATGTTGACGGTGACCGGACCCGTCGAGCGCATGGTGCCCGCGCCGATCGGCTCGCCGCCAGTGTTCACGCGGGTCGCGCGCACGGACCTCGCGGCGGTTCGCTGAGCGCGCTCACTCTGCGTACGGCTCGAGGTAGCGACGGATCATCACCTTGCTCTCGTCGATGATCGCGCGCGCCGTTCGCTCGTCGCGGCGCTGCGCGAGAAAGAGCAAGCCCGACAGCGTCTCGACGACCATCGTGGCCACGAGGACCCTTCGCGACGCGGGGAGGTTGGGCGCGAGCACGCCGATGATCGGCGCGATCCGCTCGGCCATCGCTCGGTTGAGCGCGTCGCCTTCTGCGAGAAACGCGCCCGATCGCTGCACGTTCATCATGACCGCGCGAAACGCGAGGTTGCTCTGGTCGAACTCCCAGAACGCGTCGATCGCGTCGTCCATGAGCGTTCGCCAGTCCGCGGTCGCGCGCGACGCGGCGTCCGAGAGCAGCCGCTCGAACAGAAGCCGCACATCGTCGAGATACCGGCGCCAGATCGCCTCGAAGAGCGCCTTCTTGTTCGGAAAGAACTGATACAGGCTCCCGATCGAGGTCCCCGCGCGCTCCGCGATCGCCTCGGTCGTCGCGGCTTCGAAGCCCACCTCGGCGAACACCTCCGTCGCCGCGTCGACGATCCTCGCCACCCGAGCACGACTGCGGTCTTGCGTCGGGACCCGCCTCGTTTCCTTGGGCCGCTCGCTCTTCACCACAGCGAGAACACTACCGAGCGAAACCACAGCATTCGAAGAAAAAACATGAGGTGGTCCTCAGGTTCTTGCCACAATGTGAGGTATGCCTCATGTTTGTGGACCTCGGAGGTCACCGCCTTGTCCACAGCCGTCGCCGATCCACCCGCAAGCACCGCACTTCCTCCTGGCCCACGCGGCCGGCCGATCGTTGGTTCGCTCTTCGACGCGTGGGAAGACCCCCTCCGGCTGATGACGAGCGGCTTCGCTCGCTACGGGAGCCTCGCTCGCTACAAGTTCGCTTGGATCCCGTACGTCGTGGTCGCGGACGCAGAGGCCGCTCACCACGTGCTCGTGAAGAACGCGCGCGCCTACGAGAAGTCGCCCAACTACGCGGGGCTGAAGATCCTGCTCGGCAACGGCCTGCTCACGAGCGAAGGCGAGTTCTGGCGCAAGCAGCGCAAGCTCGCGCAGCCCGCTTTTCACCGCGAGAGGCTCGCGGGATTCGTCAACGAGATGACGAGCTGCACCGGCGACATGCTGACCGAGTGGAGCGCCGCGCCCGAGGCGAAGATCGACCTGCACCGCGCGATGATGCGGCTGACCTTTCGGATCGTCGGCAAGACGCTGTTGTCCGTCGACCTCGACGGTGAGGCGCGCGCGGTCGGCGAGGCGCTCGACGTCGCGCTGCACTGGGCCAACGACTACGTCGAGAGCGTGGTGAAGATCCCGCCCTCGTGGCCCACGCCGAAGAACCGTCGCTTCGCGCGCGCCAAGGACACGCTCGACACGCTGGTGATGCGCGTGGTGGCCGATCGGCGGTTGGCGATGGCGCGCGGCGAATCGACGCCCAACGACCTCTTGCAGATGTTGCTCGAGGCCAAGGACGCTGACACCGGCGAGACCATGAACGACGAGCAGCTCAAGCACGAGCTGCTCACGCTGGTGGCCGCGGGGCACGAGACGACAGCCAACGCGCTTTCCTTTGCGCTGCACTTGCTCGCGAAGAACACGGACGTTCGCGACAAGCTCCGCGCCGAAGTCGTCAGCGTTCTCGGAGAGCGCACGCCGACGCTGCAGGATCTACCGAAGCTGTCGTACACGCTTCAGGTCGTCGAAGAGGCGCTGCGACTCTATCCGCCCGCGTGGGTGTTCGAGCGAATCGCGCTCGAAGACGACGTCGTCGGCGGCTTCACGATCCCGAAGGGCACGATCCTCGGCGTCGCGCCGTTCGTGATGCACCGCAACCCGAAGTACTTTCCGGATCCCGAGCGGTTCGATCCATCGCGCTTCGACAAAGCGACGCAGACCGAGCGTCCCAAGCACGCGTACATCCCGTTTGGCGGCGGCGCGCGAACGTGCATCGGCAACGCGTTTGCGCTCATGGAGCTGCAGCTCTTGCTCGCGATGATCGTGCGCGGGTGGGACATCGATCCCCCTGCGGACTATCAGCTGAAGCTCGAGCCGAGCGTGACGCTGAGGCCAGAGGGCGGGATGCCCGTCCGGCTCCGTGCGGTCACTCCTCGTCGCTCGACGCCGGAGGAACGAGCGACGGCTCGCTGAGCTTGCCGCGCTCGGGCGACAGCGGCTGGTCGTTGAAGGTCGCGTCTTCGAGCGCAGCGATCACCGCGTCGATGCTCTCGGCGCGGATCGGAACGATCGCGAAGCGGTCGTAGATCTTGATGCTGCCGATGTCCCTCGGCGCGATCCCGGCCTTGTCGCGGATCAATCGCGCGAGGTCGCCGCCCCGAGCGCCGTCACGGCGACCGACGGCGACGCGCAGCTCGCCCATGTCCGACTCGATCGTCTCGGGCTCGAGGCCCGGGTCCGCTCCGCCGTGAACGTCGATGCGTCGTGGCTTGTCCTGCGCGCTGCGCGAGCGCGGCCTTCGACCGGCGCCACCTTCGGCGCTCGGGGCGCTCTTGGGCGCAGCCACCTCGGCCTCTTCGGGGGCCTCCGGCGGCGCGGGCTGCGTCGGTATCGACGACGGGGCGACCACGACCACGGGGCGCTCGTCCGCAACGCGGGCGCCGAGCTCGAGGGCGTCTTGAGTGGCCTGATAGAAGAACTTCTTGAGCAGGTAGCCGATCATCCGCTCGCCGTCGTCGTGGGCGACGATGCGGCGGGCGAGCGCTGCGGTCTCGGCGTCGAGCACGCCGATCGACTCTTCGCGCAGCGCGGCGAGGCGCTCGAGCTCTCGGCGAGTGCGCTCTTCAGCGGCTGACGGCAGGGCGCGCTCGATGGGGCGAATTCCGTACGTCAGGCGCAGCATGTAGACGCTGCCCACGTCCGCAGGGCCAAAGAGCGAGACGGCGATGCCGCGACGGCCCGCGCGCCCGGTGCGACCCGTGCGGTGCACGTACGTCTCGGCCTCGGCGGGGAAGCCGAAGTTCACCACGTGCGAGACGTCCGTCACGTCGATGCCGCGCGCCGCGACGTCGGTCGCGACGAGGTGCTGGATCTTTCGCTCGCGAAACGCGGCGAGCACGCGCTCGCGCGCGCTCTGCTCGAGCTCACCCGAGAGGTAGTCCACCGAGAAGCCGCGCTGCTGGAGCGCCGTCGCGACCGACTGCGTCTCGTCGCGGGTGTTGCAGAAAACGATCGCACGGTCTGGAGACTCGAGCTCGAGCACGCGAGCGAGCGAGCTGACCCGATCTTGCGACCCGACGAAGTACAAGAAGTGATCGATCGAGTCTGGCGAGATCTGGTCCGCCGAGAGAAGAACCGCCTCGGGATCCTTCTGGTGACGATTGGCCATCCGGCGGATCGCCTCGGGCATCGTCGCGCTGAAGAGCAGCGTCTGGCGGGTGCGGGGCAGGCGCTCGAGAATTGCGTTGAGCTCTTCAGCAAAGCCCATCGAGAGCATCTCGTCGGCCTCGTCGAGGCAGACGGTCTTGAGCTCGGACGGGTCGAAGGTCCCGCGCTTCAAGTGATCGAGGACGCGGCCAGGCGTACCGACGATGACGTGGGCGCCAGCGCGGATTTCGTCGACCTGCTTCTCGAGTGAAGCGCCGCCGTAGATCGCGCAGGGCACGACGCCTTTCAGCTTTCCGAGGCGGGCGAACTCGACGGAGACCTGCAGCGCGAGCTCGCGCGTCGGGCAGAGCACGAGCACCTGAACGCCGCGCGCCGGGTCGACGATCCGATCGATGAGCGGCAGGGCGAACGCGGCGGTCTTACCAGAACCCGTCTTGCTCTGAACCACCACGTCCTTGCCCGCGGCGACGGGGCCGAACACCGCGGC
Organism: Deltaproteobacteria bacterium Ga0077539; assembly: GCA_001465015.1. Classification (GTDB taxonomy): domain Bacteria; phylum Myxococcota_A; class Polyangia; order Polyangiales. The sequence goes on from LNEO01000131.1 coordinate 72,378, forward strand.
TTGCACGTCCGTGGGTCGCGTGTACCCGGCGTCTTGCACCGCGCGGCGCACGGCCAGCGAGAGCTTGAGCGCGTCGAAGGACAGCGGCGGGGTCGGTGGAGTTGAATTCGTGGGCGCAGTGGTCATGGGCGATTCATCGTCCGTTTCAGAGATTTAGTGTGTGTGTTGCGAAGCAGGGGTCGCTGGGAAGACACGCGCGATGGAGTCGTTTCGTGTTTTCGATTCGTTCGACCAAAGGGCCGGTCGGCAACCCGTGCAGGGCAGAAGAAGATGCGTCAGCGCAGCGGCGGACGCGGAGATTGATAGCGCAACGCGCGCTCGGCGTCTGGAGTCACCTGCTGCTCGATGAGCCTGGCGTTGCCCTCGGCGCGGTGTCGCCACCGCTCGAACGAGCGAAACGCGTCGAGCGCCTCGGGCCCCTCGGTGCGACAAAGCGGCTCGAGCGACGCCATGGCGTCGTCCAGGGCCTGCAGGTCGGCGCGGCCCCGGGGATCGCTCGTCGGACGGCGCGGCCGAAGGGACTCTCCCTCGAGGTCGACCGGGCTGAGTTTACGGGAGAATCCCGCGAACAACGACCGGACCCCGTCCTCGCACGTGCGAAAGCGGCTGGCGGTCGCGGGCTGCCCGAGGGTCTTTCGGTACACTTCGATGGTACCGGGCAGCGAAAAGAGCACGATCGCGAGGAGCAGCGACGAGCCGAGCACGACCCGCTCGCGGCCGAAGGGACTCTTGGGCGTCGGACCGGGCGATGACGACTGCGAAGAATCGTCCTTGGTCGATCGGTTGTCGGAGTCGTCTTCAGGCTGTGGCACGATCTGCTCGTACGCTAGAAAATCCAGCGCGAGTGTGACTACGCCGTCGAGCCACACCCGGTCAAGGCAGACACGCCCCTCAATCTCCTGCACTCTCGAGGTACACACAACTTGGCGCCGCGCGTTCGCATCGGAGAACTCCTGGTAGACGCAGGTCTCATTTCGCAAGACCAGCTCGACCGTGCGCTCGAAGCGCAGCGCGTCGAAGGGGGCGGGAGCCAGCGGCTCGGGCAGGTCATCGTCGCGCTCGGCTTCGTCACCGAAGGGCAGTTCGCTCGCGTGCTGTCGCAGCAGCTGGCGGTGCCCTGGGTGTCTCTGTCTCACATCGATTTTTCGCCGACGCTCTTGCAGCTGGTCGATCGCCAGATGGCCGAGAAATACACGGTCATTCCTGTGTATATCCGTCGCGAGCGTCGCGACGTCGACACGCTGTATCTCGCGATGGACGACCCCACGCAGGACGACGTTCTTCGCATCGTGTCCGATCGGACCAAGATGCCGGTCCGTCCGATGATCGCGCCGCCTTCGGACATCATTCACGCGATCATTCGCGCGTACGGGCCCAAGGACGATTTCGAGGACGAGCCGCACTCGGCGCTGTTTCCCCTGCCCCTGGTCAGGCGTCCCTCGCAGCCGAGGATCACGCCCACCCCGAGCTCGCCGCAGTCGTCGCCGCGCCCGGGGCCTCCGCCGCGGCCGACGCCGATGCCCCAAGCGTCGCCGTCGCTCCCGACACTCACGCCCGACCAGCCGATCGAACGACCCACGGTGAAACAGATCGCGTCGCCCGCGCGAGACGATTCGTTCACCGAGGAGCCGACGGTCGTCAAGCCCGCGGAGGCAGAGCAGCCAAGGGCGGACGAGACTGTTTCTTCACCTGCGGAAGAGACTCGGTCCCCGCGTGTGGAAGAGCCATTGGTTGCGCCCGCAGAGGCACCAGTGACCGCGCCCGCCGCGAACCACACCGCCGCCAACCCCGCGCCCGCAGCGCCGTCTTCTGGGGACACCGCCGCGGAGAAGCCAGCGACGAGCAAGCCCAAGCAGCCGAAGATGATTTCGCTCACGCTGCTCGACGGCACAACGATTCAACTGCCGTCCTCGCGCCACCGCGCCAAGACCAAGCACGCGTCGACGAACGACCAGTCCGAGGCGTTCGATGAGCCCAAGACCGTCACGCAGGCGGTGCGACGGGACAGCCAGCAGGCCGCGGAGTCGATCGTAGCGACGCTTCGCGCGGCGACGAGAGACCTCAGCCCCGCGGCGCGAGCGACGCGATGGGAGGGAGTCGTGGGCGCGTTGATCGAGGCGCTGATCGAGAAGGGCGCGCTCACGGAGGGGGAGCTCCGCGCCGCGCTCGACCGCAAGCGCTGAGCGATCGCGCTCAGTGCGCCTCGCCCCAGGTGCGGCCGCGACCGCAGTCGACGACCAGCGGAACGTCCAGCGGAACGACGGTCTCCATCGTCGTCTTCACGAGCGGCTCGAGCTCGTCGAGCTCGTGCTCGGGCGCCTCGAAGACGAGCTCGTCGTGGACGGTCAGGATCATGCGCGTCGCGAGCTTGCGCTCTGCGATGGCCTTGTGAATGCGGATCATCGCGACCTTCATGATGTCCGCCGAGGTGCCTTGAATCGGTGTGTTCTTCGCCATGCGCTCGGCCTGCGCGCGCAGACCCTTGTTCTCGCTGGAAATCGTGGGAAGAAACCGACGCCGACCGAGGATGGTGCGCACGCCCTCGCCCGCCCTCGCCTGCTCGACGATCTTGTCGAGGTACTGCGTCAGACCCTTGAAGGTTCGAAAGTACGCGTCGATGAAGCGCGACGCCTCGTCTCGGCTGATGCCGAGCTGCCTCGCGAGCGCGCTGTCGCCCTGCCCGTAGATCACCGCGAAGTTCACGGTCTTCGCGCGGGTCCGTTGGTCGCGTGTGATCTCGCTGGCAGGGACCTTGAAGATCTCGACCGCGGTCCGCGTGTGGACGTCCTCGCCTTTGGTAAACGCGTCGACGAGGATGGGGTCCTTCGACAGATGCGCGAGCACGCGCAGCTCGATCTGCGAGTAGTCCGCCGCGAGCAGCTTCCACCCCGGGGGCGCCACGAACGCCTCGCGGATTCGCCGCCCGATCTCTGTGCGAATGGGGATGTTCTGAAGGTTGGGGTTGTTCGAGCTCAGGCGCCCCGTGGCCGCGACGGCCTGGTTGTAGCTGGTGTGAATGCGTCCCGTGGCCGGATTGACGAGCAACGGCAGGGCCGAGAGGTACGTCCCCTCGAGCTTGGCGAGCTGCCGGTGCTCGATGATCTTCGCCGGGAGCGGGTGCTCGTCCGCGAGCTCCTCGAGGACCTCTGCGTCGGTCGAGCGCGAGGTCTTGGTGCGCTTGATGACCCGGAGCTTCAGCTCGTCGAAGAGGATCGTCTCGAGCTGACGCGGCGAGTTGACGTTGAACTCTTTGCCCGCGATCTTGATGAGCTCTTTTTCGAGCGCTGCCATCTGCGAGCGGACCTCGACGCCGAGCTTCTCGAGCAGCGGAACGTCCACGAGCACGCCCCGCTCCTCCATCGTGGACAGCACGAGCGCGAGCGGGATCTCGACGTCGTCCATGAGCGGTCGCAGGTCGTTTTCGTCGAGCCTGGGGCTGAGCTTGTTCGCGAGGATCCGCGCGATGTCCGCGTCTTCGGCGGCGTACTGCGTGGCGCTCGCGATGTCCACCTGCTCGAACGTGAGCTGGTGCCCGCGGGTCTTCTTCGTCACCGTGTCGTACGAGATCATCCTGTAGCCGAGCTCGCCGAGCGCCACCTCGTCGAGCTTGTGCGAGTGCCGCTCGGGGTCGATCAGGTAGCTCGCGATCATCGAGTCGAACGAGTAGCCATCGACGGGCACGCCGGCGCGACGGAGCACGATGTCATCGTACTTGATATGGTGACCACATTTCTTGACGGACTTGTCCGCGAGCAGCGGACCGAGCTTGGCGAGCACGACGTCCCTGGGAATCTGCGGCGGATCACCGATCACTCGATGGCTGATGGGGACGTACACCGCCTCGTCGTCGGACCAGGCGAGCGACACTCCCACGAGCTCTGCCCGCGACGGCTCGATCGACGTGGTCTCGGTGTCCAGGCCGATGAAGCCCACCTCTCGGCAGCGCGCGATGGCTTCCTCGAGCTCCTTCACGGTGAGCACCGCGCGGTAGCGCTTGCTCGAGGCGTCCCGTATCCCCGTCGCGCCGCCGGCGTCGGTCGCGCTCGTCGCTGCCTTCGCGCCGTCTGCAGAGCCGGCCTTCGCGGTCGTGATCGGGCTCTCGCCGCGCGCGAGCTTGACCTCTCGCTCTGCGGACTCGAACTGATCGAGCAGACGCCCGAACTCCAGGTCGGTGTAGAGCTTTCGAATCCGATCGGCGTCCCAACCGCCGTAGACCAGCTTGTCGAGGTCGAGCTCGACCGTCACGAGCGCCCCGTCGAGCTTGACGAGGCGAAACGAGAGACGCGCGAGATCCGCCTCTTTTTGCAGGTTTTCTTTCAGCTTTCCCTTCATCGAACCCGCGGCCGCGAGCACGCCTTCGAGGTCGCCGTGCTCGGTGACGAGCTTCGCGGCGGTCTTCTCTCCGACGCCCGACACGCCAGGAACGTTGTCCGACGTGTCCCCCATCAGCGCGAGCAGATCCGCCACGCGCTCGGGCGCGACGCCCCACTTCTCTTTCACTTCACCGCGGCCGTACACGACGTTGCGCATCGCGTCCCACTGCAGAACATCGTCGTCGACGAGCTGCATCAGGTCCTTGTCGGCCGAGCAGATCACCGTCACCAGGCCATGCTTCTTCGCCTCTCGAACGCCAGCCGCGATCAGGTCGTCCGCCTCGAACCCTTCTCGCTGCAGCACGGGGATCGCCCACGCCTCGACCAGCTCGCGACACCGATGCACCTGCGGCAGAAGATCGGCCGGCGGCTCGGGGCGGTTGGCCTTGTAATCTTTGTACAGCTCGGTGCGAAAGCTCTCGTCGCGCGCCGAGTCCATCGCGACCGCGAGGTACCGAGGTCGCTGCTCGCGCACGAGTCGCATCAGCATGTTGGCCACGCCCATGACCGCGTGCGTGACCTCGCCCTTGGAGTTCGAGAGCGGCCTCAGCCCGTGATACGCGCGGTACACGTAGCCCGACAGATCGAGCAAGTAGAGGACCTTCGGGTCTCCGACCGGTGGAAGCGATGCGACCATGACGAAAACGGTCCATACCATCGCCGCGCGCTCCCCACGCAGTTCGCGACAACGCTCGCGACGGTGAGGGACATTCGCTGTCCGATTCCGGACGGCTGGGTCAGAAGATCGAAGACACGATGTCGTCGGCGAGCAGCCAACGCGCTCGCGGAATCACGAGCCGATCGCCGTCATCCGTGAGCCAGCCCCGGCGCACCGCCTTCTCGATCGCGCGCTCGCGGCCGACGCGCGGGTCGACGCCGATCCGCTCAGCCAGCGCTCGCAGCGAGACCCCTTCGGTCGTTCGCAGCCCGAGCATCAGCCCCTCTCGCACCCTGTCGTCCGACCCGAGCTCCTCGAGCTCTTCGCGGGGTCGCTCGCGACGCGCGCCCGCCTCGAGGTAGGAGGGCACGTCGTAGACGTTCTTGTAGCGAAGCACGCGGCCGTCTCGAACGGTGCAGCCGACGGCGCCAGCTCCAAGGCCCACATAATCATCTCCCCGCCAATAATGCTCGTTGTGCAGCCCACGCTGACCGGGCGTCGCGTAGTTGGACACCTCGTAGTGCTCGAGCCCCAAAGACTCCGCGCATCGCTCGGCCGCTTCGAAGAGCGCGGCCACGCCGTCGTCCGGGAGCTTGCGCAGCCTCCCTTTGCGCGCGAGCTCGCCGAAGCGCGTCGCGGGCTCGATCGTCAGCGCGTAGGCCGAAAGATGCCCCGCCCCGAGCTCGACGAGGCGACGCATGTCCTCGACGAGCTCGTCTTCGGACTGCTCGGGCATCCCGAACATCAAGTCCGCCGTGACACGAAGCGCTGCTCGCGACGAGGCAGCGCGAAGCGCTCGCTCGGCCTGCGGGGCGTCGTGCAGCCGACCGAGGTACCGAAGGTGCCGCTCGCGCAGCGATTGAACGCCGAGCGACAGGCGCGTGACGCCGATGTCCTCGAGCGCGGCGGCGCGATCCTCGTCGAGCGACGTCGGATTGCACTCGACGGTGACCTCTCGAGGCGACCCCGAAAACGTCGACTGGATCGCCCGGAGCACGCGACCGAGGGCCTCGACGCTCCACAAGCTGGGCGTGCCCCCGCCGAAGAAGACGGTGTCGATCGGCCCCTGTACGGCGTCGCGCGCGCGGATCTCGAGCTCGGACACGACCGCGTCTGCGTACGCTTCGTGTGGAATATTTCTTGGGTTGATCGCCTCGGTCGCGAAGTCGCAGTACGGGCATCGCTGCAGGCACCATGGAACATGGACGTACACAGCGACGCTGGATTCGGCGCGGGCCATCGGGCCGCGAGGATACCTGCCGTAGGCGTCGGGTCGACCGTCGACGACGAAACCGTCGTTTCTCCCGTCCATGAATCGGCGGCCCCGCGGCGTCCGTCGGTGACGAGGACGCTCGTGGGCGCGTACTCTTCCTCGCGCGTTTGTCCTCCCGATGATCCGTTGGCTCTTCGTCGAAGCGTTGCGCACGCTGCTGTCGCTCCTTCTCGTGAGCATCATCGCGTTCGTCATCCTCGACACCGCTGGCGTCCACGATTGGTACGGCACGCTCGCTCCGGGAAACGCCTTCGGGATGTCCGCGGACGAAGCGCTCTTGCGAAACACCCCCAAGCTCTTCGTGCGCTCCGTCGAAGACGCGACGATCCTCACGCAGCGAGACCTTGCGCTCCTCGGCAACCCGCAGCGACGCGACGCCGCTCGCGCAAGGCTGCTCGAGCGCGGCGCGGTCGTCGTCCCGACGATCCTCGAGGGGCTCGACGCGCGGCCCCCAGAGGTTCAACGAGAGGCGTTCGAGCTGCTCTCGCGGCTCTCGCCGGCGCTCACCGGGGGAGCGACAGCGCCCGTCGACCCAGCGCGAGCCCGACGCTTCTGGGACAACTTTCGGGTGATGTACGAGATCGACCTTCGCGACGCCTTCGCGCGACGGCACATCCAACGCATCGTCGATCACGACAGCCCCAACGCGCGCGCGCAGCTCGCTCGGCTCGGATCGCTCGCGCTGCCCGCGCTCTTCGAGGCGCTCGACAGCGAGCTCGAGACCGCCTCTGCGCGGCGCCTGTGCGCGATCGCCAGCGAAATCACAGGCCGATCGAGGCTCATCCCAGAAGGAGCAACCGCGCAGCAGACCCGAGCCGTGGTCGAGGCCTGGCGCGCGTGGTGGTTCGTCCATCGGCTCGAGTACACGCGGACGGGCCAGACGCAGCGATCGCTCGGACACGTCACCGAGGCGCGCTACGGACGGTGGCTCCTGCGCGCGCTCGAGGGCAAGCTCGGGCCCGTTCGCGCGTCGGGGCAAGGCGTGCTCGTCGAGGCCCGGGGAAGATTGCCGCGGAGCACCGCGGTCGCTGGGCTCGGCGGCCTCGTGGCGACGGCGTTGGTCGTCGCGTTTGGCGGAGGAAAGCAGCTGCGCGCGCGGCCGCTGAAGACCAAGCTCGTCGACCTGGCGGCGGCGCTGATTCCCGGGCTCGTCGCGTTTTCTGTGGGATTTTTTGCGCTGTGCTCGGTCGTCGCCGACCGCCAGGGGCCCGTCGCGCTCGTGCGAAGCGTGCTCGCAGACTGGCCGGAGATCCTCGCAGGGATCGCGCTCGTCACCGGTCCGGCGGCGCTCTTTTTGCGACGCGAGCAGGCGAGGATCGTCCTCGGCGCGGTTCGATCGGAGGCCGAGTCGTGGGTCGAAGAGAGCGCGACGCCCAAGCCCGCGCAGCTCTTGCGACACGGCGCGCGGGTCGGAGTCGCGTCGCTCCTTGCGCCCGCGGCGCTCAACGCGCTCGTGATCCTCGGGCTCACGGTGCTGGTCGAGCCCATCGCGCACGTGGACGGAATGGGCGCGCTGACGCTCGTCGCGCTCACGACGAACGACGGAGTGTGGCTCCAGATCGCGATTCTATCGGTTGTTCCTGTGGCGATCGGGACGCGCTGGGCGCGGACCGCGCTGTTGTGGGCGCTCGGCGGGACGCGCGCGGTCTTCGCGAAGCCGACTGTTCGCGAGGGCGGAGACGTCGAGTCCGACGTGCAAAACAGCCAGTAGTTCGCGTACGATCCCCACTATCGTGAAGCGCTCTACTGCCCCTGTTTCGCTTGTCTTCGCGGCGTGCGCCATCGCTGCCTGCTCCTCGGAGATGCCCGTCCCCGCCGACGTTCGCTCTGGCGATGCCACGAGGGACGGATCGATCGACGCGATGTCGATGGACGTGCAGGCGACCGACGGTTCGTCCGATGACGCTCAGGCCGGCGACGCGTCGGACGGCGGGCCGCCCGACCGAGGCCCTTGCGGCGACGGCGGCGCGTGCGCCAACGACTCGCGCTGCGTCTCGGGTCGCTGTGTGCCGTGGACTCGAGGCGAGTTCGACATGACTTGCACCCGCACGATTTCGCCGGGACCGCTGCGTCCGTCCCTGCAGTGCGCGTGGAGTCAGCCGACGGACCCCGAGACCGATCCGGCGCCGATGTTTCGCAACGTGTTGCACACGCCGATCGTCGCGAATCTCGGGATCCGGATCGACGCGGACTCTCCTCCGCGGCCGTCGATCATCTTCATCGCCGACAACGGCTACACCGAGCGTCCGATGGGGCGAACATGCAACGGCGTCGGCGTATTGCGCGTGATCGACGGCGCGACGTGCCGCGATCAAGCCGGGGCGTTTGCGCTCGAAGACCGCCTCAACTCCCCGGTCACGCCCGCCGTCGGCGACATCGACAACGACGGAACACCAGAAATCATCGCAGCCCTCGTCGACGGCGGGCTCGCTGCGTTTCAGCACGCTCCTGGGATGCGCTCGCTGCGCCGTCTCTGGCGCTCTCGCGGAATGGGCGGCGCGCCAGACACCCACACGAGCACGATCTGCACGTGGGGATCGATCGCGCTGCACGACCTCGACAACGATGGTCGAAGCGAGATCCTCTTCGAGGGCAACGTCTACGACTCGACCGGGCAGCTCATCTCGCGCATTCCGGGATGGACGAACTACATCACGACCGGGGCGATGCCCGTCGTGGCAGACGTGGACCTCGATGACGAACCCGAGCTCGTGACCGCGGGCGGGACGTACCGTTGGGACCGAGCCACGCGCGCGTTCGTGCTCGAGAGCTACTGGGTCGGCCCAGGAACCCCCACGGGCGGCTACGTCGGCGTCGCGGACTTTGGCAGCTTCGCGGGCAGCGCTGGCGACGGTCCCGGTCGCCCCGAGGTGGCCGTCGTCACGCTCACCGGAGCCGGGACGTTCGTCCGAATCCAGACCATCGCCGGCGTCATCCTTCGTCAAGCGTCGCCGCCGCCAGGGACGATCGATCCGCGCACGATGATGCCTCGCGCTCAAGTCGGGGGCCCGCCGACGATCGCGGACTTCGATGGCGACGGACAGCCAGACGTCGGCTCAGCGTTCGCGTCGCACTACACCGTGTTCTCTTTCGCTGGCGCGACTCCGCGAACGCTGTGGGCCGTGCGCTCGCAGGACGAGTCGAGCTCGCGAACGGGATCGAGCGTGTTCGACTTCAACGGCGACGGGCGCGCAGAGGTCGTCTACTCGGACGAGTGCTTCACGCGCGTGTACGACGGCCGCTCGGGCACCGTCGTCTTCTCGCAGCCACGCTTCTCTTCGACCTGGACCGAGAACGACATCGTCGCGGACGTCGACGGAGACGCCTCGGCCGAGATCGTCTCGGGCTCGAGCGGACCGTGCCGAACGGACACGTACTGCCCCGACTTCGACCCGATCTTCACGGCGATTCGCTGCGATCGAACCAGCGACTGCGCAGGCGGAGAGTGCGTCGAGGGCTACTGCCGTTGCGAGCGCAACGATCAGTGCGGAGACAACGCGGCGTGTACGACGCCGACGACGGGCGTTCCTGGGACGCAGCGCGTGTGCCGGACGATCCACCGAGGGGCGAGCTGCCAGACAGGCATCCGCGTCTACCGTGACGCCCGCGACCGATGGGTTCCCACGCGCCCGATTTGGAACCAACACGCGTACGCGATCACCAACGTGACCGACGACGCGCGCATCCCGATGACCAGCGCCGTGCGCCGCAACTGGTCGACGATGGGGCTCAACAACTTCATGCAGAACGAGTCCCGAGACCCGTCGCGCGTTCCGGGCGCAGACGTCACAGCAGCGCGCTTGCAAGCGGTCTGCGAGATGTCCGGCACGACGCGGCTGCGCGCCGACGTGTGCAACCGCGGCCGAGTCCTGCTCGACCGAAACATCGAGGTGATCTTCCGCCTCCGCGGCGACGGACGCGAGCTGTGCAGGCTGCGCACCAACTCGCCGATCGCTCCAGGAATCTGCACGCCAGTTGAATGTGTGGCCCCGATCCCGGCGCGCGGCGTGTTCGAGGCCGTCGTCAACCCGGACCAGACCCTCGGCGAATGCCGGTTGGACAACAACCTCGCCGACGGCGAAGCCTTCTGCATCGGGTAGATCGCGGCGGGACGCGGTTCGAAGGCGGCCGAGGGCGAGCGGTGCCGTGCGACCTCGCCAGCGCGCCCGCAGCGAACGAGCCGTGCTTCGGTGCGGCCCGTGAGCGGGGACATAATCTGTCACAAACGGCTTCCGCCGCGCTAGCGACAGGCGTTGCGGCCAGCGGCCTCGAGCGCGTTGCGCGCGGCGGCGTTGGCGTCCATTCGCTCGAGCACGGCGCGCGCGCGCTGAATGTCGACCTTGGCGAGCGCCGCGAGCGCCGCGTGCCCCACCGCTTGCTCTCCATCGGGCAGGGCTGAGTCGATCTGCGAGAGCACGAGACGCTCGAGCTCCAAAGCGACGCTTCGATCACAACGAGCTCCGACCGCGCCGAGCGCGTCGATTCGCAACACCGGGTTGCGCCGCGGGTCGCGGGCAAACGCGACCAGCCGCCCCGCGACGCCCGGAGCTTGCGTTCGCTCGAGGGAGGCGAGCCCCGCGCGAACGACGAGCACGCTCATGTCGTCGAGCGATCGGTAGAGCGCCTCGACGCTGTCAGGTTGTCCCGTTAGCGCCTCGACCGCCGCGGCGCGCACCGACGGCCACGAGTCCGCGCCGAGCACGCGGGCCACGACGACGCGCCCGTCGTGGTCTGCAGCGAGCGCGGCGACCGCCGCAGCGCGGACGCGAGGAGCACGATCGCTCGTAGCCCGCTCGAGCGAAGGACGCACCGCAGACAGTTGCCCGGCGCGCGCCAGGGTTCCGAGCGATCGAACCGCTTCGTGGCGAAGATCCGCGTCGCGCCCTTCGGCGAGTCCCTGCTCGATGGCTCGTCGTCCCTCTGCGCTCCCCGAGAGCGACGCAAGCTGCAGGTATCGCTCTGCGAAGGCATCGACCGGAGTGGCCAGGGACGCGGCGGACACCGCTTCGCGCACCGCTTCGGACCGCGCTGATTCCATGAGCGCGGCGAGCCCGCGCAGCCGCGCGCGCGCCGGACTCGCGGGGAGAGAAGCGAGCCATCCGCGCTGCTCTTCGTCCGACGCTTCACGCAGCAGCGAGACGAGCGGACCGCGCGCACGACGCCAGACTTCTCGCTCTGCGCCGAGGGCGGGCAGGATCGCTGCCGCCCGCGCGGCGCGCGGCGCGCGCACGACGAGCAGCGCGTCCGCAGCGCGCGAGTCGGTAGCGACCATTCGAGAGAGCGCTTCGAGCGCGACCTCTCCCATTCGAACGATCGCCTCGCGCGCGACCTCTGCGGTGTCTTCTCTCGCCAACGCGACCACGAGCGCCTCGGCGGCCGCCGGCGTGCGTAGCGACGAGAGCACGCGAACCGCGCGCCGCGCGCCGCTCGTGCGCAGCGACGGGAGCGCGGCAGCGATCGCCGCGATGGACGGCGTTCCGACGAGAGAGAGCGCCTGCGCGGCGCCGTCGGCGCCCTCGCCGTCGAGCTGCCGCGCGAGAGCGCCCAACGGGTCTGCCTCCCGATCGAGCGAGCTCGCGACGGACACCTCCGCGATCGCTGCGGTCGCGGCGCTCGAAGGCGCGCGAATCACCAACGCGAGGCACCCCGACGCCCTCGCAGGAACGATCGGAACCGCCACCCTTCCGCCCGCCGCCGCGAGGCCCGGCGCGATCGTCACGTCGTACCGCTGCGCGCCGAGCACGATCGAAAGCGCCCTCGGAAGCGCGGCGGGAGCGGCCGGGACGGTCAAGATCACGCGCTCGATCGGGACGGTCGCCGGGATCACCCGCGCGACCACGAAATCAAGTTCAGCCCCGCTCCACTGGGTGTTCGCTCGACGATCGAACAGCTCGAACGCCGGGCCTCGCGCGGCGCCGCCCGCGCTCTGGCCCTGGGCGACGAGCGCTGGGACCGCCGCGTTGCGCGCGCTCGGCTCGACAGGCACCGCGGCGATCGCGACCGGGTTCGCGGGCGTCGCGCCCGTCGGGAGCACCGAGAAGGGGTCGACCGCGCGTGCAACCAAACGGAGGCTCGTGGCGTCGAGCGCCCGCGTCGCGACGAGCGGCGCGCCGAGCCCGCAGAGCGAACTCTCGTTGCGACGCTCGCCGATCACGACGGTGCGACGGCCGCCCTCATCGATCGTGCGAACTTCGGTGACGACACGATCGGCCACGTCCTCGCCCATCGACACCGAGGGCGCGGCGTACAGGATCGACGGCGGCACTGCGCTGGATCCCGCCACAAGCGCGGCGCCCGGCTGCTCGCCCTCGACGCGCACGACCAGCGCCTCGCCCGAGCCGATCGAGAACCGCTCGACGCGCACAGCGCCTCGCCCGATCGTTTGCGGAGCGCTCGTCCCCACGCGAATCGAGACGCCGCCGCTCTCTGCGCGGGCCTCGATCGTGGCGCCCGCGAGCGTCCAGCGCTCGGGTCGGGCTTGCGCGTGGGTCGCGATCGGAGCCGCGAGGGCCGCGGTGCCGACACACGCGCACAAGAAATCAAGTCGCTTCAACGATCGAAGCCTCCGAGCGCTCATCGCGACGCAGTGTAGCCGCGTCCCTGGCGGCGCGTCACATCGCGCGGGTCGTCGAGCATCGGGCGCATCCGCGCGGCGATGCGCGATCGAGCTATCGCTCGCTCAGCGCGCGCGCGAGCTCTTCCATCGCCTTGCGCTGCTTGCCGCTGAGCTTCTTGGGGACCTCGACCTTCGCGATCACGGCGAGCCGTCCGCGACCGTGAGAATCGACGAACGGAACCCCTTCGTTTTCGAAGGAGAAGACCGCTCCGGGCTGCGTTCCTGGCGGGATCTCGACGGTGATCTTCCGCTCGTCGATCGTGGTGATGTCGACCTTGGCGCCGAGCGCCGCCTGCGGAAACGTGAGCGAGACCTCGGTCGCGAGGTCGTAGCCGTCGCGCTCGAAGCGCGGGTCCTCTTCGACTTCGACCGCGACGAGGAGGTTTCCGGCGGGGCCGCCGTGGGTGCCTGCCTCGCCGAGTCCCCCGAGTCGAATCATCTGGCCATGATCGATCCCCGCGGGGATCGCGACCTTGACCTTCTTGTCCTCCCGCACCTCGCCGTGGCCTTTGCACTCGGCGCACGCTTGTTTGATCACGCTGCCCCGGCCCGAACACTCGGGGCACGTCGTCGAGATGATGAACCCACCGGCGCCGTGTGTGACCTGACCTCGACCCCGACACGAGTTGCACGTGACCGGCGAGGCGCCCTTGGCTGCGCCCGAACCGCTGCATTCGGCGCACATCTTGGGCATCGCGACGTCGAGATCGCGCTTGCATCCCGTGACGGCGTCACGGAGCGTGATGCGCACGCCCGTGCGAACGTCGCGACCGCGGGTGGGGCGGGGACCCTTTTGCGCGCCGCCACGGCCCCTGGGAGCGCCGCCGAAGCCTCCGCCAAAAAAGTCCGCGAACATCCCCTGAAACTGCTCGAAGAGGTCATCGGCCGGGCGAAACCCTTCGCCGTTGAGCCCTGCGTGCCCGAACTGGTCGTAGAGCTCGCGCTTCTGCGAATCGCTCAGGACGTCATAAGCCTCGGAGGCCTCTTTGAACTTCGCTTCCGCCGACGGGTCGTCGGGGTTGCGATCGGGGTGGTACTTGAACGCGAGCTGCCGAAAGGCCTTCTTCACTTCGTCGGCGTTTGCCCCTCTCGAGACGCCGAGGACCTCGTAGTAGTCGCGCTTCTCCACTGTCCATCAACTCCTTCGCGATCGAAACCAGGCTGGCCAGGCCAGAGGCGCCCGACGTCGACTCGGTGGGGGAACGGCCACCGAAACGGCGGCGAAAACTAAGCCGATCGCGGGCGCTGTCAACGCGCAGGAAAATTCGCGCAGACGAGCTAGACTGCCCGCCCTTCAGTCGAACAGGTTTCGCAGCTTCTCGAGGAAGGTCTTTCGCTGCGGGTGGACCTCTTCGTTCATGGATTCTGCGAGCTTTTGGACGAGCGCCCGCTGCGCTTCCGAGAGCTCCGTGGGGACCTCGACCTGGATGGTCACGATCTGGTCGCCCGCTCCGTAGCCACCGAAGCGCGGCATGCCCTTGTTTCGGAGCCGGAGCTGGTGCCCAGGTTGCGTTCCCGGCGGCAGTCGCATCTTCACGCGCCCTTCGAGGGTGGGCACCTCGATCATTCCCCCCAAGGCGGCCTGCGGAAAACTGACGGGAACCGAACACACGAGGTCCGCTCCCTCCCGCGAAAAGAGCGGGTGCGGCAGGATCTTGACGACGAGCTCGAGGTCACCTGACGCACCGGTCATCCGCGAAGCGTCGCCATAGCTACGAACCTGTCGAATCGTCCCATCCTCGACGCCGGCGGGAAACGTCACGACGAGACGCTCGCCCTTCTTCACGAGCCCGACGCCCGAGCACTTCGCGCACGGCGTTCGAGGAACCACTCCTCGCCCCTCGCAGCGCGCGCACGCCCGACCGAGCTTGAAGATCCCCTGCTGATAGCGGACCTCCCCCTTGCCGTTGCAAGCCGGGCACGGATCGGACGCGCTTCCGGGCTCGGCGCCACGGCCGCCGCACTTGTCGCAGGCGCACTGCCGCTCGAACTCGATGGTCTTCTCGACGCCCTTGGCGGCCTCGACGAGCGTGAGCTCGACGTCGACGCGGAGGTCTTTGCCGACTGGCCGACGGCTGCGACCAAAGGGCGCGAAGTTCGACAACAGGTCGCCGAGCACCGAGTCGAACATCTCGGTGACATCGATGAAATCCGGCACTTGTCCGGGCTGAACGCGGCCGAATCGGTCGTACTGCGACCGTCGGTCCGGGTCTCCGAGGACGTGGTAGGCCTCGCTCACCTCTTTGAAACGCCGCTCTGCATCGGCGTCGTTCGGGTTGCGATCCGGGTGATGCTGCATCGCGAGCTTGCGATACGCAGCCTTCAGTTCGTCCGGCGACGCCTCACGGGCGACGCCGAGCACTTCGTAGTAGTCCCTTGGGGGCGCGGGCGCCATCGGGCGCTCGTTCTACGTGCGCAGCGGGCGCTCCGCAATCCTCGCAAGCGCTCAGGTGCCGTAGAGCGCTTCGGCGATGCGGTACGCGCTGGACTCGAGGTTCGCGTAGAGGGTCTTGATCGTCGTGGCGTCCGCGCCCGTGTCGAGCGCCAACCGGAGCGACGCGACGTCGTCCGCGAGCTTGACGCGGAGGGCTTCTGGCAGAAGCGAAGAGTACTCGTTGAGCGCGTTCTGGCTCGTGTAGAGCAGCGCTTCAGCGCTGTTGCGCGCCTCGGCGAGGTCTCGACGGTCCGCGTCGGCGCCCTTGCTCTCTTCGGCCTCGATGACGAGGCGGTTGACCTCTTCTTCCGTGAGCCCAGAACCGGCGACGATCTGAACGTCCTTCTTCTTGCCGGTCACCACGTCCTTGGCGGTGACGCTCAGGATTCCATTCGCGTCGATGTCGAACACGACTTCGATCTTGGGCACGCCGCGCGGCGCTGGCGGAATGCCGGACAGCTCGAACTCGTAGAGCATTCGATTGTCCGCGGCCATCTCGCGCTCGCCCTGGAGCACTTTGATCGGCACGAACGACTGGTTGTCGAGCGACGTCGTGAACATCATCGCCCGGCGCGTGGGGATGGTCGTGTTGCGCTCGATGATCTTCGTCATCACGCCGCCGCCCGTCTCGACGCCGAGCGAGAGCGGCGTGACGTCGAGCAAGAGGATCTGCTCTGCCCCTCCGGCGAGCGACGCGCCTTGAATCGCAGCCCCGATCGCGACGACCTCGTCCGGCGAGACGCCCTTGTTCGGCTGGCGCTGAAAGAACTCCTGCACCTTCTTTTGCACGAGCGGCATGCGCGTCATGCCGCCGACCAGCACGACCTGCTGAATGTCGCCGATGGTGAGCTTCGCGTCAGAGAGCGCGCGCTTGCAGGGTTCGAGCGTGCGCTCGACGAGCTCGCCGACGAGCCGCTCGAGCTCGCCGCGCGTGATCGTGCGCAGCACGTGCTGCGGTCCCTGGGTCGTCGCGGCGACGAACGGGAGGTTGATCTCGGTCTCGAGCGCCGAGGAGAGCTCGTGCTTCGCTCGTTCGGCCGCGTCACGAAGGCGCTGGAGCGCTGCGCGGTCCTTGCGAAGGTCGATTCCGTGCTCGAGAAAGAAATCGCCAGCGACCAGATCGACGATCTTCTGGTCGAAGTCTTCGCCGCCGAGAAACGTGTCGCCGCTCGTCGAGATCACGCGAAACACGCCCGACACGATCTCGAGGATCGAGACGTCGAACGTGCCTCCGCCGAGATCGTAGACGACGATGCGCTCGTTGGTCGTAGGGCTCTTGTCGAGTCCGTACGCGAGCGCGGCGGCCGTCGGCTCGTTGATGATTCGCTTGACCTCGAGGCCTGCGATCTTGCCGGCGTCCTTGGTGGCTTGCCTCTGGGCGTCGTCGAAGTACGCCGGAACGGTCACCACCGCCTCGGTCACCGCCTCGCCGAGATACGCCTCCGCGATCGACTTCATCGTCGCCAGGATCGCGGCGCTGACCTCAGGCGGGCTCATCGCGTGCCCGTGAACCTGCACCCACGCGTCGCCGTTCTCGCTCGAGATGATCGAGTACGGGACGTGCTCGCGCTGTTTGCGCGCTTGATCAGAGTCGAATGACCGCCCCATCAAGCGCTTCACCGTCGCGACGGTGTTCTCGGGGTTCTGCGCGGCTTGCCGCCGGGCTACCTGCCCCACCAGCTTCTCGCCGTCCGCGCGAAATCCCACGACGCTCGGCGTCGTTCGCGCGCCCTCTGCGTTGGGGATCACGACCGGCGTGGAGCCGTCCATGACCGCGACGCAGCTGTTTGTCGTTCCCAGGTCGATCCCGACGATGCGTCCCATCTCAGTAGCGCTCCCACTCCGTGTCGCTAACGACGCGCCCGATCATCCCTTCGACGGATCGAATTCGAGTTGTTCTTCTTCGGCAGGCTTGCTGTTCGAAGGCGCCGTCGCCGTCGCCGCGGCCGTCGCGGGCCCGAGCGACACGACCACCATCGACGCTCGCAAAAGCCGATCGTTGAGAAGATATCCGGGGACCGCCTCTGCGGCGACCGTGCCCGCGGGCTTGTCGCTCGGCTGCTGGCCGATCGCCTCGTGCACCTGCGGATCGAATGGCTCGCCGACGGGTCGGAGGCGCTTTCCGCCGAGGCGCACCAGGGTGTCTTCGAAGAGCTTGAGCACCATCTCGACGCCCTTGCCGATCGCGCTCGCGTCAGCGCCCTGGGCGACAAACTGCTGGGCACGCTCGAGGTTGTCGAAGACCGGAAGCAGCTCGCGCAAGAGATCCTCACGCGACTTCTTGGCGACCTCGTCGCGCTCGCGAACGGCGCGCTTTCGATAGTTGTCGAGGTCCGCCAGCGCGCGAAGGGCGGCGTCTTTGTACTTGTCCCGCTCAGCGGTCATCGCCGCCAGCGGGTCCACAGTCACTGGCGCCGCGTCGACCGATCCTTCGGTCGCCCCTGCGTCGCCGCTCATTGGCTTGTTCACATCACTCATCGTTGCAACGGCCGGAGATTACCACAGCCGTTTGGATCAGCTCTCAGCAATTCGCGCTCAGCGCGCGGCGCTCGCCTCGGGCGCAAGGCATCCGGATCGAAGCGGACAGCCTTCGCAGAGCGGCGAGCGCGCGAGGCATCGGTAGCGGCCAAAGAGGACGAGCCGCAGGTGGTCCTTCGCCCAACGCTCGCGCGGGGTGAGCTCCATCAAGTCCAGCTCCATGCGTCGGACAGTGCCGCCCTTGGTGAGCCCGAGCCGCTGAGCGACGCGGGCAACGTGCGTGTCGACCGCGATTCCGTCAGCGATTCCGAAGGCCTCGCCGAGCACGACGTTGGCTGACTTTCTCGCGACGCCCTGAAGCTTCACGAGCTCGCCCATCGTGCGAGGAACCTCGCCGCCGTGCTTCTTCACCAACAGCCTGGCCGTCCCGCGAATGGCGCGCGCCTTGGCGCGAAAAAAGCCGATCGGCCTGAGGATTTCGCGGAGTTCGAAGAGGTTGGCCTTCGCCAGCGCGACGGCGTCTGGGTATCGCCCGAACAGCGCCGGAGCGATGCTGTTGACGCGCTTGTCCGTGGTCTGCGCGGACAAGATCACGGCGATCAGCAGCTGAAAGGGCGTCTCGTAGTCGAGCTCGCAGCGCGGATCTGGGTACAGGCGCTCGAGCGCTGCGCCCACCGCGTGCGCGCGCTCGGTCCTCGCGGCGACCGCATACGAGACGCGTCGACTCACGAGGACCCGCTCGAAGCTCTCTGCCTCCGCGCCCTTCGTGGGCGGCTCGCGCTCGGCTTTGCGCTTCGGGGACCGCTCGCGCGTCGTCGACTTCGCGGTGCTCTTCTTCTTCTTCTCTTTTGCTTCAGCCATTCGTCGGGGCCGAAGCGTCATCCGATGCTGCTGCTGCGGGGGCCGACGTCGCGGCGGCGTCTGCGCCTTCGGTCGAAGCGTCACCTTCGGCGGCCGACGCATCGCCCGTCGATTCAGCGCCAGCATCCGCTGCGCCGTTCGGATTGCAGCGTCGCTCGAAATCCGCGTACGACTCGTTTTCGCGAGGGAGGTCGCAGTCGGTGGTCGTCGGCGCCGCGCCGGTCGAGCCGCCGCTCTCTCCCGCGCCGCTGCAGCGCCGCTGGAAATCGTCGAACGACTCGTTTTCACGAGGCAGATCGCAGTCAGTGCCGGGCGCGACCGTCGCTGCGCCACCATCGCTGTCCGTCGGGGCCACCGTCGTGCCAGTCCCGGTCGTTCCGGTCCCCGTGGTTGTGGTCGAGTGACCCGCGGTGGCGCTCTGGCTCTGGCCAGGGACCATCACGAGCGTGAGCTTGGGGATGTACGTCGTCGCGAGCAGCGCCACGATGAAGATGCCGATGAACGGAAGCACGGTGCGATAGAGGTCGGGCACCGGCTTGTTGAAGCGAAACGCTGCGATGAAGAGGTTCAACCCCATCGGCGGCATGAGGTAGCCGATCTCGAGGTTGAGCAAGAACACGATCCCGAGGTGGTACGGGTTGATGTCGAAGTGCAGCGCGATGCCCGCGATCAACGGCACGATCACGACGATCGCGCTGAAGATGTCCATGAGCATCCCGACGATGAGCAAGAAGAAGTTGAGCGCGATCAAGAACGAGATCGGCGAGTTGATGATGCCGCCCGACGGCAGGTGCTGACGCGCAAGCGAGTTGACCGCTTCGCGGCACGTTCCGATCGAGTCAGCGTGGGTGCGCATGTACTCCATCGCCTGCGGACCGCACGTGAGCGACTCGAAGAGCTTGTCGGCCACCTGCGCGTCGATGAAGAACGCGGTGAGCACCGTGGCCGCGCAGAGCTTCACGAAGATCGCGCCGACGAGCACCATCGACTCGGGGATGATCCTCGGCAGGTCCTTGGTGATCGAGAGGTCTTTGTAGATAAAGACCTCGATGATGAGCACGTAGAACGCGGTGAACGCCGCCGCCTGCGAGGGGTTGAAGATGCCCTTCGCGAGACCGACCAAGAGAAACACTGGAAGCAGGAGCTCCCACTTGGCCTCCCACAGCGCGGCTCCGGCCTCCTTCGCGTCGAACTTCGAGCGAGGCGCCTTGGACACAATGCCCATCACGATGGCGTACACGATGAGCAGTCCGAGCAGGAGCACGCCCGGCAAGAGACCGGCGAGCATGAACTTCTGCAGCTCGAGCCTCTCTTTTCCGGGAGGGGCTTCTTGGAGACCCGCGACGATGCCGTACACGATGAGCGGCAGACACGGCGGAAAGGTGATTCCGAGCGCGCCGCCGGTGGTCACGAGGCCGAGCGAGAAGTTTTGCGGGTACTTGTCTCGGATGAGCGCCGGGTAGAGGAGCCCGCCGATCGCGACGATCGTGATGCCCGAGGCGCCCGAGAAGATCGTGAAGAACGCGCTCGCCAAGAGGCACACGACCGCGAGGCCGCCGGGCAGCGCGCCGAGGACCGCGCGCGCCACGCGAACGAGCCGCTGCGGCGTCTTCGACTCGCTCATCAGGTACCCCGCGAGCGTGAACACAGGGATCGTCGGAAGCACGCTCATGCGCGCGAAGTGCGGCCCGAGCGCGTCTTCCATAGCGCTCGCGAGCGCCTGCGGCTGAACGCTGGTCGTCCCGTGGATCCACAGGAAGATCGCCATCCCGCCCAAGAACGTGAACAGCGGCGCGCCGAGCAGCGCCATGCAGAAGAAGAACAACACGCCCGCGCTGATCGGGACCTTGGGGATCTGACCGCCCGCGAAGTAGCAGAACGCGAGGACGGCGATCGCACCGCCAGCGGCCATTCCGAGGTGCGCGACCTCGAACTTCACGTCGGGCTCGGGCTCGCGCGCCATCGTGGGGCCGTAGTGACCCTGGTTCTTCTTACGCAACGCCAGCGGGATCGCGAGCGTCGGAACAGCGAGCAGCACCGCCCCGAGCAGCGGCTTGAACACCTGCGATCCTGCCGCCGGAATGAGCATCGCAAAGAGCGTCAACAGCGCGATGCCGATCTCGGTCGCGGTCGCGTAGGCGACGGGGGGACCGAGCGCCGCGTGCTGCTCGTGCTGGTCGCCCTCGGCCTCGCTGGGCGCCTCGGGGTCCTTGGTTTCACCATCAGTCGCGCCCGCGTCGGACTCGGGCTTCTTGCCAGCGTCGATCACGGGGTCGTTGCGAAAGACCGCGACGAACTCGTGATAGCCGTGCATGAGCAGCCGGATCGCGATGAGCAGAAAGCCCGCGGGGATCACGAACTGAAACTCGAACGAGCGATCGATGGTCGCCGCGTCGAGGCCCGACGCTCGAGCGCTGACCGCCTGCGCGTTGGCCGTGTGCACCGCCTCCATGAGCGAGCCGAAGATGCCCTTGGCGAGCGCGAATGCGATCACGCTGCCGAGGGTGTTGGCGACCGCGGCCATCGCGTGTTTGCCGCGCGGAGGCAGCAGTCGACCGAGGACGTCGATCGCGAGGTGCCGTCGTCCGCGGGTCGCGAAGCTCGCGCCGAGAAACGCCGCGAACAGCGTCCCGTGCATCAAGAAGTCGCTGGAGAAGCGCGAGAAGGACGACGTCTTCTGCATGAAGGCGTCGAGCGTCGCTTGCGTCCCCCATTTGTTGATCGCCATCGAGATGAGCCGCGTGCCAGACTCGCCGACGGCCATCGCGACCATGGCGACGACCACGACGAGCGACATCGCGCTCTCTGCCAGGAGGATTCCGCGATCGACGGTGTCGAGCGGCTTGAGAAATGGTGCGGGTTTCGCGGTAGGTGCTGCGCCAGCCATCGGACCGCGGAGCGTATCAACTCAACGCGCAACCGTTGCAGCGCAAATCCCGACGGACCACGATTTCAAGCGCTCACGGCCGGCGCTCGCCGGCTCGCCGAGCAATCACGGCGTGTCGCGTCATTGCTTCGTCCCCACCAGACTCGCCAGGCTCGGCAGACTCGCCAAGCTCGCCAGGCTCGATCGCGGCGCAGCGACTACTGAATCGCAGCGACGCGCTGGATGTACGCGGCGTCGGCGATCTGGCCGGTGAGGCGTGTTCGCGTCGTCACGAACGCAGCCTCCCACGCGGCGCGACCGGCGCCGTCGACCTCGACCGCCGTGATGCCGCGGCTCGCCAACGACGCGAGCGCCGACGATTCGGCGCGGCGCAGCGAACCGCGCGCGAGCTGGTGATAGTTGGCAGCGATGCGGCGGAGCAGCTCTTGCTGCTGGGCGGTGAGCGAATTGAACTTGTTTCGCCCGATCACCGTCGCGCCGATCGTGGTGTACAGCGGCAGGTTGGTCATGTGGGTCATGCGCGTGGCCCACTGGAGCTGCACGGCGACGGGCGGGCTCGTGATGACCGTGTTGATGCGGTTGGTCTGCAGCGCGCTCAGCACTTCGGGGACGCCGAGACGAACCGGATTCGCGTTGATCACGCTGTAGAACGCGGGCATCGCGCGGTCGTCGCTCCACACCCACGGGCGCTGTTGGGCGAGCTGCTGCGGGGTGCTCACGGGCGACTGCGAGAACACGCGGGCCTGGCCGACGTCGGCCCAGCCCATGAGCTCGAACCCGGCGGTGCCCATCTGCTGGGTGATCTCGGTGTTGAGCTGCGTGCGCGCTCGATCGAGCCGCCCGTAGTCCCGAAACATGCCCGGCATCTGAAAGACCAGGGCGGGTCGGTGGATCTGGTAGAGACCGACGGCGGTGACCGCCGCTCCGTCCAAGCGACCGGCGCGGATCTTTCGGATCACCTCGGCCTCGTCGCCCTGCACGCCGCCGGCGAAGAACTGCAGCCGCATGGGCTGGTTGATCTTCGCGGACTCGCGGCGGAGCTCGCGGTTCCACGCGTCGAAGACGTTCATCCAGGTCGAGCCCGCGGGGGCGAGCGTCGCGATCGAGATGGTCACTGGCGCGGCCGCGGCGGCCGGAGCCGTCTGGGCCTCGACGCTTAGCGACGCGCCGACACCGGCCAACACGCCGATCGACGCCAACGCAGAGAGAGTCCACTTCTTGTTCGACATGTTCACGCTCCCGAAACTGCTGTGATGCAATGTTCGCTTCGACGGTCAGACGCGGCGCGTATTCTCGCGCTCGCGCTCGCGCTGCGGCTCCCCCTTACGATGCTCAGTTGGCCGCTGGCGTCGCGGCGCCTGCCTCGGTCGACGCTTCGCCGGAGGCGCTCGCTCCGCCGGGCTCTTCCGGCAGGAAGAGGTCGTCGATCTGCGCGAGGTATCGGCGCGCGCGGCGCTTGGCGAGGAGGTTCTGCAGGCGGTTGTCCTCGCTGACGTCACCGGCGTCGAGGACCGTCTGGAGCTGCTCTTGGAACGCGCGGCGGTTTTGCAGCGGGACGAGGACGTTCTTCGCGTAGATCACGCGGTACATCAGGTTGGTCCCGCGGGTCTGCTGGATGAGCCACTCGAACTCGCGCTGGGCGAGGTCGGGGCGACCGCCCAACGAAGCAGGAACCGCCGCCTGTACGCCGGCGAGCAGCGCGTGCGGGGCGTAGTCGTTGAACTCGTGGTCGAGGTCTTTGGCGCGCTCGGCGAGCGCGACCACGAACGGGAGATCCGCGACTGCGTCGGGATCGTCACGGTTGAGGCTGATGTAGTTGATCCACGCGTACGCGGTCCAAAAGAGCTGACCGCCCTGCTCGCGCCGCTCGAAGTTGCGCAGGTAGTTGCGCCAACGGTCGAGGTTCGCGCGAGCGCCCTGCACGCCGCCGTCGTCTGGCTCCCAGATCGACATGATCTCGAAGCCGATCGTGCGGGCGCGAATGAACGCGGCGCTCGCGCGGCTCTTGTAGTGCTCCATCCGGGCGACGTCGTCGCGCGCGGCGGCCTCTTCCATGTGATCCGCGAGAAAGCCGAACCCGAGCGACGCGTACGAGCGCGCCAGCGTGAGGCGCAGCGTCGTGTTCTCGGGGATGGTGATCATCAGGGCTTCGAGCGTCCCGATGGAGCCGGGGATCGCAGCTTCGACGAGCTCAGGATCCGCTGAGCGCTGAAGGGCAATCGAGCCCCGCCCGACGATGCCAGCGGTCGAACCCGCTGCGATTTGCGAAAGACAGCCGCTCTGAGAAGCCACGAGGACCGCCGCCGCAAGAGCCCTCTTCATGCTTGGACGCCGCATACTGGAGGCGGTACCCGAGCGCGCGAGTCTGTGTCAACGGCCTCGATCAGGTCATGTGATGATCGTCGTGGCGACGCGACGGTCGGGTTCGACGTCAGCGAGGCCCGCCCGACCGCACCGATGCGACAATTGTATAAATATTTCAAATACATAGCATCGGTGCTGCTCGGCGGGGTCTCCCTCCTGGCGGCTCCGGACGAGGCGTCTGCGTTCTGTCGCACAACGACCACGGGCTCGCAGCCCGTGCCCGACCAGTGTCCCACCGCCGGGCTCCCGCTCGCGTGGCCGGCAGGTTGCGCGGCGCTCTCGCTCGACCCGACGCTGCTGCCCGAGGGCTACTCAGCCGACGCGCTCTCGCTCGAGATCGGGACCGCCCTCGACAAGTGGAACTCGATTTCGTGTGTCGGTTCACAGGACGCCGGCGCCGCGGACGCGCTCGCGCCGCGCTCGCGCTTCGCGCTCGTGCCGTTCGGTCGCTGCCCCGACGGGGTGCGCTTCGACCCGCGAGGTCGCAACGCCAACACCGTCTCGTTTCGCTCGAGCTGGGCAGATACACCGTCGTTTCCGCCGGGTGCGATCGCGGTCACCGTCGTGTCGTTCGCGCCGTCGACGGGTCGGATCCTCGACACCGACGTCGTGTTCAATCTCCGCGCTCCGAGCAACCCCGAGGGGTTCGTGTTCGATCCCGCGGCCAGCGCCGACCCTCAGTACCGAGAGCTCCAGGCGGTGCTCGCGCACGAGGTCGGGCACGTCCTCGGCCTGGCGCACTCGGACGTTCGCGCTTCGCTCATGACCGCGGTCTACAACCGCGTCGCTCCGGTGCGAGCGCCGCTCGAGGACGACCGCGTCGGCGCGTGCGCGATCTATCCCGAAGGGCGCTCGTTCGCCGCCTGCGACCCGGGCCGCGAACACCGTTGTGCTCCGGGATGCCAGTGCGCTGCGCCAGGAGCACACACAATCAACCACCGATCGACGTTGGTTCTGCTCGGGCTCTCTGCGTTGGCGGTGCTCGGCGGACTCAACGCGAGGCGATCCGCACGATCTCGCCAGCGGCCATCACGCGCACCATAGCGTCGCTGTCCAAGAGAAGATCCGCGAGCGGATCGACCTCTCCCGTGGCGCCAGCGAGGTGCGACCACGCGATGACCGCGAGCCGCCGAATCGCAGGCGCCGCCGTCACCAACGCGCGACGAACCGGCGCAGCTGCAGCGGCGTCGTCGCACTCGGACAGCACCAACAGCGCGCGAATCGCGAGCATCGGGTCGGGCGACGCTGCCAGCGGCCTGAGCGCCGCGACGGCCTCGGATCGCCGCCGCCCCGCGCGACCGAGCGCGCCCGCGACGCGCAACCTCACTTCGACGTCGCCGTCTTCGAGAAAGGGCAGGAGCCTCGCCTCGTTGCGCTCGGCGAGCCCTGTGGCTGCGACCGCAGCCTGCGCGCGGAGGCTCGCGTCCGCGCCCGCGAGGGCGTCGAAGATGTAGTTGCTCGCCGCGTCGTCTCCGCGCGCAGAGAGCGCTCGAGCAAACTCGATCGAGAGAGCGTTGGGCGGCTGGCGCAAGAGCGGCGCGAGCTCTGTGCGAGCGCGGTCGGAGTTCGCCGAAACCAGCGCGGAGACCGCCATCATGCGCACGAACGCGACGCGATCCTCCCTCGCCGGCAAGATCGCGTCGAACGCCGTTTGCCCATGGGCTCCCAGCGCCAACACGCACGCCGCGCGCACCGAGTCGTCGGAATCCTCGCGCACGCACTGCGCGAGTCGCTCGATCACCGCGCGCTCTCCGCGCCGTCTGTTGAGCCGTTGCGCCGCGGCTCTACGCAGCTCGACCGAGCTCGACTCGAGGGCGCCGATCAGACCGAGCACGTTGCCTCGCCCCTCGTCCGCGGCGAGCCCCGCGATGCGTCGCTCGGGCTCGGTGCTGCGGGAGGCCTCGATCAAGCGCGCAGGGGGCTCGCCGTCACGGCCGTCGACCTCGTACAGGGCGGCGGCGGCGCGATCTCCGAGGAGCCCTTCGCGTTCGGCCAGCCTCGCGAGCGGGTCGCGCCCGCGTTGGCCGAGCGAGCGAAGGGACGACAGGGCGGCGCGCTGAATCCGCGCGTCGCGCGAGCCCGCGTCGCGTTCGAGCACCGCGAGCGCGATGATCGCGAGCTGATCGGCGTCGCTGCTTCCGCGGTCGCGCGAGGTCGTGCGGTAGGTCCGAAGCGCGCCCGCGACGTCGCCCTGCAGCGCTTGCCTCCTCAGCGGGCTGGCGGCGCAAGCGCACAGAACAACAACCAACCCGAATGCGGCAGAACGAGCGCGCCTGGCCACGAGCGACACCGTACAACAACTCTTGGTCGACGAACCGTAGTTTGCGCGGCGCTCACTTCGCGCGTCGTCGAGAGACCCCTCGCCGCGCGGGGCTGGTGAGCCAGACGCACAGCGCGAAGAGCGACAGCGCCACACACGAGAGCGCTGCGCTCTTCGCGTCGATCGCGAGCGCTGCGGGAATCGGCAGCCCAACATCGACGAGGGCGCTCGTGAGCGAGAGCGCCCAGAGCCCGATCGCGGCGACGCGTGCGCCTGCGCGGCGCCATCCGGTGGCTCGAACGGGAGCGCCCTTCCACAGGACGTATGCGGCGAAGATGACGGGCGCGACGAGCGTGGTGGCGACGAGCGCAGCCGCACGGTTCGCCGCGGAGAGAACGCCCGATTGTGCGAGCGCCGTCCGCGCGATTCCCACCGCGAGAACGATCGGGGAGCTCGCGAGCAACGTGACGTCGAGCGCAGGGATCTTCACGCGATCGTTCGCAGTCGCCCGAAGAGGGCGGAGCCAGGGCTTCGAGGCCGGGCGGGCCCGAGGCGCTCAGACCTCGTCGGCGGCCGGAGCGGTGCCCGGTGCGGGAGCGGCCTTCTTGAAGGCGCCAGGCTTGGGGGCGATGAGGGCGGTCATGGCTTTGCCTTCCATCACAGGCATCTGCTCGACGACGATGAGTCCTTCGAGAGCCTTGATGATGTCGTCGACGACCTCGCGCCCCTTCTCGGGGTGAGTCACCTCGCGACCGCGAAACCGCACAGTGATCTTGGCCTTGTTGCCCTCTTCGAGGAAGCGCTTGATGTGCTTGATCTTGGTGTCGAGGTCGTGGTCATCGGTCTTGGGGCGAACCTTGACCTCTTTGATTTCGACCGTCGTTTGCCGCTTGCGCTGGTCGTTCGCCTTCTTCTTCTCTTCGTACTTGAACTTCCCGTAGTCCATCACCTTGCAGACGGGAGGTTCGGCCTTGGGGTTGACCTCGACGAGGTCGAGCCCGCGGTCCTGCGCGAGGCGAAGCGCCTCGGACGAAGACATGATCCCGAGCTGAGCGCCGCTGTCGTCGATGACGCGCACTTCGGGTACACGGATGCGGTGGTTGACGCGAACTTGTGGAACGCGGTTACGGTTGTCGATGGGGCCTCGGAACGCGATGGCAGACTCTCCTCGGGGTTGGGGGGCGCGGCCGCGCTCCCACAAGGGACACTGAAACGGCCGGGGATTGTCTGGCCGAACGCCACAGACCGCAAGGGGGCCTGGGTCGCTATCGTCCGCGCCGACGGGCCTTCGCCCAATGTGTCTCTGATTGTTCGCGAATTGCCCCGAGCACCTCCTTCGCCCCCGTGCAGGGCGGGCGCGCAGGCCCGCCTCGCGCGCGAGGTCGGCGCACGGCCTGCGCCAGAGGGGCGCCGGAGCGACAGAGATCTCAGATCGCCTGAAGATTTGTCGATGCACGCGCAACTGCGAGCGGCTCGATGAGACGCAAGCAGCGTGCACGACCGCGTATGTCACGTGTGGTAGCGACGGCGGCGGCCGGGACTGAGCGCGCGACGGCACGCGATCGAACGCCCAGGCTCGCGGCCCGCGTCGGCTCAGTTGTATCGGTTGAACACCGCGCGAACGAGCGCCTTTTGCGCGTCGGTCCACGTGTAGAACCGATACGTCGTGTGGCTCGTCAGCCCGTTGCGGCCGATGAGCCAGTCGCTCACCTGCGCGCGCAGGGAGGCCTTCATGGCAGCGCCGACGTAGATCGCGTGGATGTGAGGCGCCTCGCTCGACGGCCATCCGTCGGAGCCGGGAAGTCGATACCACGCGGCGAAACCCTGGTTCGCGAGCCGCGAGAGCAGCGCGCGAATCTCGTCGTTGGTGAGCCCGCGCGTGCTGATGTCGGTCGCCGCCGAGTAGGGCTGACCCATGAACGTTCCGTCTTGCCCGTGCGTCCCAGCGGAGGCCGCGGCGCTGCCGATGGTCTGCGTGATTCGCGACGCAGGAACGCCCGCGCAACGAAGGCGATCCGACGCGTACGCGTGCAGCCCCCAGCGAAGCAGCGACTGTCGCGCGCAGGAAGGGAGCGTGGTCGGCGGTGGCGCGGCCGCGCAATAGTCGTTGGTCCCTGACGGCTGAGGGACGCATCCGTGCGCGCAGCGCTCGGTCTGAACCGTTCCAGAGACGCAGCGCTGCCTCGAGCTGCGGTCGGAGGTGCACGTCCAGATGGAAGACTGCCCGGACGCAGACCCCGTGCACATGCGGGGCGGGGACGGCACATCCCTCGGCGGCACAACGTCCCTCACATCGATCGCATCGGGTCGACTGAGCGAGGCATCAACAAGACCCTCATCGGGCGGGTCGGTTGCGTCCATCGGCGCCTCGGCGTCCGTCGCATCCTCGGGCGCGCTCGCATCGGTGCCGTCGTTCTCTGGGGAAAACGGCTCGAGCGCGTCGTCGTCGAGCTCGGCGTCCTGCGGGATCGGCGGGTGGCCGAGATCGAGCCCCGCGTCGGGCGCGCAGCGGTGAAGAGCTACCAGCACTGCGAGCGCGAGCGCTGACTTCGGGCAGAGCGCAGCAGAACGAGACGGGAACCTCGCCATGGCTTGTAGAATAGCAAAGCGCGGGCGGACCGCGGTGTCTCGAGAGCAAGCTTCAGCGAGAATCGCTTTGGCAGAGCGCGGTGGCGCTTCGCGGGCGAGGGGGTCGGCAACAGGGGAAGTCAGCGACCCGCGAATCGCCGGCATGAACACACGTTTTCAAGATCCACCGACGTCGACGCGAGCGGAGCGCGCCGGCGAGACAGCGCCCTCGTGCGCGATCGAGGCTCCCGCCGAATGGTTCATCGTTCGACCAGGAGCAACGGATCGTTCGAAAAGGCCGATCTATACGACAACGCGCGAAGCGCTCTCGGCGTCGAGGTATCTCAACCCCTTGTGATCCTACCCGGAATCAACGATCCGCAGACCTGGCTCGCGCTCGCATCGCTCATCGCGATGGAGGTCGTGCTCGGGGTCGACAACATCGTCTTCATCACGATCCTGACCAGCAGACTTCCCGAGAAATACCGCGAGCGCACAGCTCGGCTCGGAATCGGGCTCGCGCTCGCGATGCGCATCGGCCTCTTGTTCGCGATCCAGTGGATCATGACGCTGACGCGCGAGCTCGCGGTGGTGGCTGGCGTCTCGATCACGGGCAAGCGCTTGATCCTCCTCGTGGGAGGGCTGTTTCTGATCGCGAAGGCGACGCTCGAGCTGCACAAGAAGCTCGAGGGCCCTGCGGCTTCTGGCGAAAACGGCGGCGAGCCCGCGTCGGTCCGCGTGGTGATCGCGCAGATTCTGGCGCTGGACCTGATCTTCTCGCTCGACTCGGTGATCACCGCGGTCGGGATGATTCCCGCCGACCAGCTCTGGGTGATGGTGACGGCCATCCTGGTGTCCGTCGTCGTGATGCTCGTGGGCGCCAAGCCCATCAGTCAGTTCGTGATGCAGCACCCGACGATGAAGGTGCTAGCGCTCGCCTTTCTGATCTTGATCGGGGTGATGCTGCTCGCAGAGGGAGTGGGCCAGAAAATCCCGAAGGGATACGTCTACTTTGCGATGGCGTTCTCGCTCGGGGTCGAGGCGATCAACCTTCGCATTCGCAAGCGCTCTGCAGCGTCGACCGCTGCGGCGCCGGTCGCGCCGTCCCCGTGATCCCTCGCAGCGCGCGACGCGATCAGCCCGTGCCGCCGAGGCCCATCGCGAGGGCGTTGACCGTGAGCAGAAGCTCGTTGAGCAGCGCCTCGTCGGTCGTCGACCGTCGGTGTCTTCGAAGCAGCTCGATCTGCCGCGCATGCAGCACTCGCAGCGCGGGCGTTCGAGCGACGACCGCCGCGTGAACCCCGGGACGTCGCTCGGCGAGCGAGCCCTGATACAGCCGTTCGAGCATCGCCATCGTCCGCGCGCGCTCTTCGAGCACGACCCCGAGCAGCTCGTCGGACAACGCTCGATCGGTGACCAACGCGCAGTACTGCCGCATGACTTCGGGGTCCGTCCACGCGACCGCCGTCGCTGCGTTGCCGAGCGCGTAGTGAGCGGGTGACCACGCGATGAAGTGCTGTTCGAGCGCAGCGAAGCCCGCGGCGTCCTCGCGCATCAGCGCGTCGAGCGCCGAGCCGACGCCGAACCACCCCGAGAGATGAAACCGCGCCTGCCCCCAGCTGAACACCCACGGGATCGCGCGAAGGTCTTGCAGTGATCGCTGCCCGGTCCTTCGCGACGGCCTCGATCCGATGCGGCTCCGCTCGATCGCATCGATCGGCGTCGCCTCACGAAAAAACGAGATGAACCCATCGCGTCCCACCAGGCGTTGGTACGCATCGAGGCTGGCGCGCGACAGGATATCCATGGCCCGCTCGAGCGCGATTCGCTCTGCGTCCGTGGGACCGTCGACGGGAGGCTTCGGCGCCTGCTCGAGCGCGCTCGAGCGAAGCACGTTGGCGACGAGGACCTCGACGTGATGCGCGCCGGTCATGGGGTTGGCGTACTTCTGCGAGATGGTCTCTCCCTGTTCGGTCACGCGCAGGTCGAAGCGCAGCGCGTCACCCGGGAGGCTCTTGACGAACCGGTGCGTCGGCCCCGCGCCTCGGCTGGTCGAGCCTCCGCGTCCATGAAAGAACCGCACTCGCACCCCGTGCGTGCGACCGACGGCCGCGAGCGATCGCTGCGCCCCGTACAGACCCCACAAGCTCGCGACGAGCCCGCCGTCCTTGTTGCTGTCGCTATAGCCGATCATCACCTCTTGGACCGGCTCTCGCTCGCCTCGGAGCGAGCGCTGCAGCGCGAGGCTCCGCTTCGTCCAGGGGTGCTCGAGAAAGCCATCGAGCACCGCGGCGCTCTGCGCGAGATCGTCGATCGTCTCGAAGAGCGGGACGATCGGCAGCGGGCAGGCGGGTCCGTCTTCGGCTTGATGGACCAAGCCCACTTCTCTCGCGAACAGGTAGACCACCAACAGGTCCGAGAGGCTTCGGGTCATGCTGATGATCAGCGACCCGATGGGCGCGACGCCGTGCGCTCGAACCTCTTCTGCCAACGTGCGAAAGCAGTCGACGACTGCCTGCGCTTCGGGCCCGAGCGGTGTTGCCGGCGCGGTGAAGGGTCGGCGCAATCGCAGCTCGTCCTCGAGAAACCGAAGCCGCTTCGCCTCGTCCCATTGACCGAACGCCGTGTCCGCCGCGCCTGAGGCCGCGAGCAACTGCTCGACGGCGTGTTCGTGAAAGGCGCTGTTTTGCCGCACGTCGAGCGCGGCGAGGTGAAACCCGAAGCTCTCCACCAGGCGCCGGACCGGGCGGACGAACCCGCGCGCGAGCGGCGTCGCAGAGGCCTCATCGAGCGCTCGCTCGCACGCGCGCAGCGAGCCGATGAGCTCGGCGGCGTTCGCGAACGACCCGCGCTCGTCTCGATGCGGCAGCCTCGCCCGCAGCAGCCCGACCCACTGTCGCATCGGCTCTCCTCGGTTGCGCGCGAGCACGGCTGCGGCGCGGTCGCCAAGGGCGTTGGTGGCGTGCGCGAGCCCTTCGCTCATCGACGGGGACGCTCGCAGCGCTTCGTTGGACACGCTGAGGACTCGCGCGAGCTCTTCGAGCCGCTGGTCGATGAGCGACAACGCCGTGGATCGCAGCTGGGCGAAGCTCTCTTTGGTAACCGCTGCGGTCACGAACGGGTGTCCGTCACGATCGCCGCCGACCCATGTTCCGAAGCGCAAGCGGGGACAGTCGACGTCGGGCAGCGGCGAGCCCATCGCCTCTTGCCAGCTTCGCGCGAGCCGCTCGTCGAGCGTCGCGATGACCGAGGGAAAGACGTTGCACAGGTAGTGCACGACGTTGCGCCGCTCGGAGGCGACGTCTGGCTTGTCGAGAAATAGCTCGCCGGTCATCCACAGCAACGCGAGCGTCGAGCGGATCTCTTCGTCGATCCGGCGCTGTTCGACCGGCGTGTACATCTGGTTCTCGCGCTGCACGAGCAGCGTGTAGAGCCGACGATGATGCTCGAGGACCGTCGCTCTCTTGGCCTCCGTCGGGTGCGCGGTGAGCACGAGCTCGACCCGCGCCTGTCCGAGCACCGGCGCGAGCGTCTCGGCCGACCAACCCGAAGCCCGCAGCGCCTGCAGGCTCTGACCGAACAGCGACGGAACCGCGCACAGCCCGTCGGCCCGCTCGAGGTCGCGTCGATGCTGCACCGCGGCGTTTTCTTCGGCGACGGTGCGGAGGTGAAACTCGATCGAGAGCGCTTGAGAGAGCTTCGCGGTCGTGAGTTCGGACAGCTCTGTCGCGCGGTCTTCTCGAAGCAGATCACTCGCGACCTCGTGCTCGCCCAAGCTCACGAGCGCCTCTCGGAAGCGCTCGCGCAGATAGCCGAGGTCGCGCTGAATCTTCTGCGGGTCGGCCGCGGGAATCTCTGCTCGCATGACCGACGGTCTACGACCATCGGGAGTCCTCGGGCAATCCGTGATCGCGAGGCAGCTCGATCCTCGACACGTGCAGCGCTTGCGCGAAGCGTGCAACGAACGCAGTTGCCCGAGGACCCGCAGGTCACATCTCGCGCGCTCGCGAGCGATTGTCGTTGGTACAGCGGTTGCGACGTTCGTCAGTCGTTGCTCATGAATCACTCGGCGTCGAGCGTCCTGCGCACAGGGTTGTGGCTGCTTCTTGCGGCCACGCTCGCAGGTTGCCCGAAGGCCCGTGTCGAGCAGCAGTGTCGGTTCAACGACGAGTGCGAGGGGCAGCTGATCTGCGCCGGGTCGTTTTGCCGCGAGCAGTGCCGCTCCGACCGCGATTGTCCCGAGATCGGCTTCTGTGTTCCGTCGACGGACCCGAGCAAATCGGTGTGCGTGTTGCGGCGTTCGCCGAGGCTGTGCTCGATGGACTCGGAGTGCGGCGCGGGGCGAATCTGCACGCACGAAGGGCTGTGCTCGCCCGAGTGTCGATCGGATCGCGATTGCAGGACCTTCAACCTCCGCGGAGCGTGCACGCCGGGACGCTTCTGCGTGCTGCCGCCAGAGCCAGACGCAGGGCTTCGATGTGGAGGCGGCTCAGTCGAGTGCGCTGGGCGCTGCGTCGACCTGCAAACAGACTCGGCGCACTGCGGCGTGTGCGCGGCGACGTGTACGGCATCGCAGATTTGCGCGATGGGAAGCTGCGAGGATCGATGCTTCGGCGGCGCGGTGTTGTGTGGCGCGCAGTGCGTCGCCGTGGCGACGGATCCGAGCAACTGCGGGCAGTGCGGACGCGTGTGTTCGAGCAACAACGCCGACCGCTCGTGGTGCCACGACGGCCTGTGCAAGGCGCTTTGCACCAGCGGTTTCGCGGACTGCGACGGCGACCCGGCGAGCCCGTGCGAGACCGACACGCGCACGAGCGAGCAGCACTGCGGACGCTGCTCGAACGCCTGCCCCGCTGCTCGAGTGTGCGGCGGAGGCCGCTGCCTGTTGCCGATGAGCATGGCGCACTACGCGTTCGAGGGCGACGGTATCGACGCGGTCGCGAGCCTCGATCTGCGGGTGGTGGGCGCGACGTTCGTACAGGGCGTTTCGGGCCGCGCGATCAGCTTCAACGGAACGGCGTCTGAGTACGCCATTCGCACGGCCGACGACGCAGTGTTCGACCTGATGAGCGGAGACTTCACGCTCTCGCTCTGGTTCTGGGTCGACGCGACGGCCGGCGCGCAGACGCTGGTCGAAAAGCTGGGCGGCGCTTCAGGGCCGGGTTGGTCTCTGAGCGTCGCCACGAGCACCTCGCTCGAGCTGACCGTGGAGGCCGTGATCATCACGGCGCCCGTGAGCGTGCGCGCGGGCCGTTGGCACCACGTTGCGGTCCGCCGCGAGGGACGCCTCTACTCGGTGTTCTTCGATGGTGGACTCGCGGCCAACAGCGCTGCGGCGACGGTGCTGAACGGCACCACCGCTCCCCTCGTTCTAGGCCGTCGCAACGTCGGCGGAGCGCCGAGCAACTTCTTGCGCGGCCGACTCGACGAGTTCTCGCTCTCAGGACGCGCGCTCACGGACGCGGAGATCCGAACGGAGTACACGAGCCTTGCGCCCTGAACGAAGTCTCGCTCGGGCGCTCGCGGCGCTCTTGTCCATCGCGGCAGCGCAGGCGTTTGCGGGCGGGTGTGTGGCGCGAGCGAGGCTCGAGCAACAGTGCCGCTTCGACAGCGACTGCGACGGTCAGCTCGTGTGCGCCGGAGGATTCTGCCGGGTGCGATGCCGCTCGGATCGCGACTGCATTCCGACGGGGGGAGCGTGCGTTCCGGGCCCCGAGCTCGACTCGACGCTTTGTCTGTGGCCGTCGTCGCCGCCGCTCTGCAACCTGAACACCGACTGCAAGGGCACGCGGGTGTGCTCGCCGGACGGCTTCTGCTCACCGCAGTGCAGGACCGACGGCGACTGCACCGTCGTGCACCCGAACGGCCGCTGCCGGGCAGGCGCGTGTTTCCTGGCCGCCTTCGGGGAGACATGTGGACCGAGCCTCTCTCTCTGCGACCCTCGATGCGTCGACCTCTCGCAGGACCCGACGAACTGCGGCGCGTGCGGCGTCGTGTGCGATGCGGACAAGCGCTGCGTCGCTGGCGTATGCCGTGCGCAGTGCGTCGCTCCGACGACCGAATGCGGAGTCGAGTGCGTCGATACGCGCACCAACCCGGCGCACTGCGGGCGTTGCGGAATGGACTGCGGATCGAGCGCGATCTGCCGCGCCGGCGCGTGCGTTCTGCTCTGCCCGGGGCTCGCGGAGTACTGCAGCGGCGTGTGCGCGAACACCCAAATGAGCGCGCTGCACTGCGGCGCCTGTGACAACGCGTGTCCCGCTCGATCGCACGCGACGCCCTGGTGCGTCGCCGGCCAATGCGCGTTGGTATGCGAGGCGCTCTACGGCGACTGCGATCGCGTGATGGACAACGGCTGCGAGCGCTCGCTCGTCGCGGACGCGGCCAATTGCGGCGCCTGCGGAAACGCGTGCGGCGCGGGGCTTCTCTGCGCGCAGGGTCGGTGCTTGCCGACAGGAGTCGTCGCGTACTGGCCCCTCGACGGAAATGGGCGCGACGTCCTCGGCGGCCGAGACCTCACGCTGGTCGGCGCGACGTTCGAGCCCGGGGTCGTCGGACAGGCCCTCTCGTTCGACGGAAGTCCGGCGCGAACCGCGGAGCGCCCGACGAGCGACGCCCTGTTCGACCTGCAGTCCTCCGCGTTTACGCTGTCGCTGTGGGTGTATTTCAACGCCTTCTCGACGGAGCAGGTGCTCATCGAGAAGCTCTCTGGCTCGGCGGGTCCGGGCTGGACGCTGACGCGCGTCTCCGCGACCAACATCCGGTTCGGTACGAGCTCTGGCTCTTTCGATGCAGTCACTTCTCTGCCCGAGCGGGTGTGGCACAACATCGTGCTTCGCAAGAGCGGGACGGTGCTCACGATGTTCGTCGACGGGATCATCGCTGCGACCCGTCCGGGCGATCTCGTCATCTCGGCGTCGCCGAATCCGCTCTTGATCGGGCGGCGAAACAGCGTCGACGGGCGGGGCTTCTACGGCAACGGTCGCTTCGACGAGCTCTGGCTGGTCGATCGCGCCATGAGCAACGCCGAGATCCTCGCTGAGTACGACCGGCGAGCGCCATGAACACCGACGCGACAGCAACGATGAAGCGACGATCGAGCGGTCGATCTCAGCTCCGCGTGATCGCGGCGATCGCCGCGCTGATGGCCGCGGTGCCCGACGTGGCCCGCGCGCAGGGGCAGCCGAGCCCAGCCGCGGTGCGCGAGGCGAGCGAACGATTTCAGCGTGGAATCGACCTGACGGACGAGGGCAACTACAGCGCGGCCCTGACGGAGTTTCAGCGGGCGTACGCGCTCACACAGAACGCCCTGGTGCTCTTCAACCTCTCGGCGACGCACGAGGCGCTGGGGCATTTCGTCGAGGCGCTTGATTTAATGGGCCGATTCGAGCGCGAGGCGCCAGCGCCAGCGGTGCGCGAGCGCAGAGCGTTGGTCGACGGAGCCCTCGCTCGACTCCGCGGCCGGATCGGAACGTTGCTTCTCGAGACGGACACGCCCGGAGCCGAGCTCTTGCTCGACGGGATCGCGCGGCCGATCGGCGAGGCGCGGGTCGGGATGCGGCTCGACGCGGGGCGACACCGAGTCACGGTCCGCGCGCCGGGCCACGTGGCGAGAGAAGAGATCGTCGACGTGGTCGGCGGCGCGAGCGCGCGGATCGCGATCAACCTCGCGCGCGTGCAGAGCTCGATCTTGGTTCGGTGCAACGTCGCGCGCGCAGAGGTTCGGGTCGACGGCGTGGTCGTGGGGAGGACGCCCATGGCGAGCCCGATCCTCATCGGAGAGGGGCGGCGCGTGGTCGAGGTGACACGCGACGGCTATGCGCCGTTTCGCCAAGAGGTGACCGCGGCGGGGCTCGGCGCCGAGGTGCGGGCGCGGCTCTCGTGGGACCCAGCTCTCGACGCGAACACTGGCGCGCGCGCGCGCATTCGCGCGACGGAGCCGAACATCACTGCGTCGATCGACGGTCGTCGCGTGAGCACTGACGGCAGCGAGCTCGTCCCGCCGGGCGTGCATGTGGTCCGCGTCGAGCACCGAGATTTTCTCGTGACAGAGCGAGAGGTAGAGCTGCTTGCGGGCGTGGTCTCGACCGTCGATTTCTCGCTCGCTCCGGTCCCTGCGTTTCGCGACGAGTGGATGCGAGACGCGCACGCATCGAGGCGCAACGGGTGGATCGTCGGCGGAGCAGGCGCGGCGGTGACCGTGGGCGGCGCGGTGTTTCTCGCGGTGCGAGGCGTCACATACGGGACGGATCTGTCCTCGCGAGACAGCGCAGAGCGCGCCGTACAAATGTGCGGCGGATGCGTGAACGGCATGGCACTGGCGAGCGCGCTCGCTGATGCGCGCGACCGCGTGACGGTGGACGAGATCTTGATGGGCGTCGCCGGAGGCGTGACCGCCGTTGGTGTCGCGGGGGTGATCACAGGAGCGCTGCTCCTGCGAAACGCGCCGGCGCTCGATCGCTTCGAGCGTCGTCCGATGGTGTGGGTGCTGCCAGGTCGAGGACTCGGGCTAGCAGCCTCGTTTTGAGCGCGAATCGCCGCGACGTTCGTGGGAGAACGGATCGACTGCGCGCTCAGCGAAACGGATTGGTGCGATCGATCGTCGGGTGTCGCGTGTCCACCGGACGCACGAAGCGCGGGGCGCCGCTGTCCGCGGTCACCCGGCTGCTCGTCGCGCGAGGGATCGTTGTGCCCTGAAGGCGCGCGGCGGCGTCGATTCGAGCTTCGAGCGACCGCTCGATACGAACGTCGGTGCTCGCGACGAGCACCTCGGTTCGCGTGAGAAATCCCGGCGCGCTCATCGCGAGTTGGTAGCGGCGGCCGTCCGCAGGACGAAGCAGCTCGAACGCACCGACGCCGACGACTTCTCCGTCGAGCTCGAGCGTCGCTGTCGACGGAGTGACTCGGACGGCGAGGAGCACCGAACGCGGGGGTTCGACGCGGTCTGCGTCGCTCGAGACCGCCTGGCGCCTTTGTCGCTCGAGCGTTTCGCCGCTGTTCGATCGGGCGCGATAGACCAGCACCCCGATCACGACGGCGCCGATGGCGAGCGCCGATCCGAGGACGACGAGCGGCCTCGAGCTCGGCGAGACCGCCGCGCGGATCGGGCCTGTCCGCTCGGCGCGAACCGCGCCAGTCATCACGGCGATCGGCGGATCAGAGGACGGCGGGCTCGGAGAAGGCGCTGGGCGCTCGGAGGGGGACGCGACAGCGGTAGGCGCGGATTCGACGAGCTGCTTGACCGTCGATGCGCCGCGATGCGCGAGGTTCTCTGCGAACGGAGCGAGCGCGTCGCGCAGCGCGTGCATCGACGGAAACCTCGCGCTCGGATCCCTCTCGAGCGTGCGCATCACGATCGCCGCGAAGTCCGGGTCGAGGTCTGGTCGGTGCTCGAGAATGTTGGTGGGCGTTCCCGCGATCTTGTTCGCGATGATTCCGGCGATCGTGTCGGTCTCGAATGGAAACCGCCCCGTGAGGCACTGGTACATCGTGACGCCGAAGGCGTACTGATCGGCCGCGGCCGTCGTGTCGTGCGCGGACAAGATCTGCTCGGGCGCCATATAGAGCGGCGTGCCCAGCGTCGTGTTTTCACCGGTGATCTTGGCGCCTTCGGCGAGCTGCCTGCGGGCGATTCCGAAGTCCACGACCTTCACGATCGGATCCGCGTCGTCTTCGTCACGAGCCAGAAAGATGTTGTCTGGCTTGACGTCACGATGAACGATCCCGTGCTCGTGCGCGACGCCCAGCGCGCGCAGAACGGGATCGAGCACCTTCAGCGCGCGTACTGCGGACAGGGGTCCTTCGCGCTCGAGCAGCTTCTCGAGCGACTCGCCGTGAAGAAACTCCATGACCATGTACGGGCGGCCTTCGTGCACGCCGAAGTCCAGGATTTCGACCACGTGACGGTGACGAAGCTCCGCCGCCGCGCGCGCTTCGAGCACGAAGCGCTCGGTGTAGTGCGGCTGCTGCGCGACGTCGGCCTTCATCACCTTGACCGCGACTTGCCTCGAGAGGACCTGGTGGTGCGCGAGGTAGACGACGCCCATCCCGCCCTCGCCCAACACTCGCTCGATCACATACTTTCCGCCGACGATCGCTCCCGGCTCGAACGCTCGAGCGGGCTCGACGCCTGCTTCGGCGCCCGACGGACCGTGCGACGGATCCGGCGTCGTCGGCCCCTCGCCTAGGCCGGTGGCCGCGCGATCGTCCTGGGGATCGTGCGGCATGGGTGTCCCCTGCTGACGCGTCTCGGGCATACGAGTCTACGTTATAGCGCGGGCTCTGCTGCACGCGATCTGCGTTCGAAGCTCACTGTCCGCCCGCGTCGCTCGCGCTCGAGCAGCGTCCGCCCGCGCAGCGCTGGTCGACGCCGCACACGTTGCCGCACGCGCCGCAGTTGCTGTCGTCGCTCGTGGTGTCGACGCAGCGCGCGCCGCAGGCAGTTCCGCCGTCACATGTCGGTCCCAAGATCAGCCCCGAGATCACGCAGCGTCCGCCGACTCCGCAGCGAGCCGAGCTGTGCATCGAGAGGCAGTCGGGGTCGGTCGCGCACGAGCGCGCGCAGAGCCCGCCGACGCACGCGAGGCCTGCTGAGCACTCGTTCGTTGAACACACCGGCGCTGATCCGTTGCGCAAACACAGACGAACAGCCTCTGTCCTCCACGAGACGCACAGCGCGCCGCTCGGGCAATCGCGGTCCTGCGCGCACTGCGGACGACAGTAGCCGGCGCTACAGAGGAGCGGCGCGTCGCAGTCGTCGTTGAAGCGACACTGCTGGACAGGAGGTGTCGAAGGACAGCCCGCCAGAGCGAGCGCCACGAGCGCGGAGAGCGCGCGCTGCGACGAACGGAGACGAGTCATCGCCATCGGTATGCCAACCGATCCGCTCGATGTTCAAGACGTCGTCGAAACTTTGGCTTCGTGTGTCTCAACGCCACTCGCGCAAGAGCTCGATTCGCTTGCTCGCCACCTGGTCGTAGAGCACCCCGAGGATGAGCAGGCCGACCCCGAAGCCGAGCAGCAGCACCGAGCGCGGAAACACGCCGTCCAACCGGAGAAAGTACTGGAGCCAGAGGTTGACGAGGAGGCCGATGGACGCGCCCACGAGCAAGAGCGCCCTTCGCGTCGCGACCCCGAGCACGCCGAGCAGGACGCACGTGGCCATCGTGAGCGCGACGAAGTCGTAGCGACTGGGCTCTTGCAGGCACTCGAGCGTCAACGAGCCGAGTGCTTGGGCGACCGCCGCGCCCTCGAGCAGCCGTGTCTGCGTTCGCTCGACGCGCGCGCTGCTCGCGAAGGAAAGGATCAAGAGAGCGATCGAGGCCGCGCCCATCGTGAGCCAGTAGGGCGTCGAAGACAGCGGCTGCCACGAGCTCGTCCCGCCGGTAATCGCGCTCCACAGCCGCAGGTCGGTCGCGGCCATCACCGACACGAGCCCCGCGAGCAACCAGTCGCTCCTCGGACCTCTCGGGGTCCACAATCGCTCGA
The DNA here is from genome assembly GCA_001465015.1 of Deltaproteobacteria bacterium Ga0077539. Classification (GTDB taxonomy): domain Bacteria; phylum Myxococcota_A; class Polyangia; order Polyangiales. The sequence continues at coordinate 112,637 of LNEO01000131.1, forward strand.
CGAAGAGCGCCACGGCGAGCGTCGCGCTGCCGATCAGCACGGATGCGACGGTGAGCACGAGCTCGCTTCGCAGAAGCGCCGCTGCGGTCGGAGCGACGACGAGGATCGTCGTGACCGCGAACACCGCGGTGGATCGCGCGGTGCTAGACGAGAGCGCGACGAGCAACGCGAGCGCTGCGACGCCGATAGGCCACGCGGCTCCGATCGCTCCGTGAGTCTCCCATCGACTGACCATCAGCGAGAGCCCCAGGCCCGCGCTGACGATGGCCGACGCGGCCGCGCCGACGCTGAACGGAACGGCGACCGGCCGAGCCTTGGTCAGCGTCGCCACCGCCGAGAGCCCGGCGTACGCCCCAGCAATCACAAGCGAATACGCCGCGGGTCCGAGCGGGGCTCCTGTCTTGATGTACTCGCCGAACGCGATCGCGAAGGCCGCGAAGTCCAGGGCCGCGAACGATCCGAGCAGGCCCGAGCCTCGTCGAAGCGCGAGCGCGAAGGTGACCCCGGCGACGCACGCAGAGAGCGCGGAGAACGGCCCCGAGCGGTCGACAACTCCGAGCAGGATCATCGCCTGGACGCCGGCGCCCCAGAGCAGCTGCGTTCCGAGCGTGAGCAACGAATCGGTGAACGTCGAGGCGCCCGAGCGCGCGCGGGCGAACCCTGCGACGAGCACACCGAAAGACAGCGCGAGCCACAGGACAACACGACCTCGATCGTCGAGGAGGTACAGCCCGTAGCCAGATGCCACCATCGCGAAGAGCCCTGCGCTCACTCTCGCGATGAGCGCGCCGGCTTTCAGCGCCTTGCGCTCGCATAGAGCACTCGCCCCCCAGCTGGTCGGCGCGAGCACGAGCGCGAGCGCGAGCTTGCCCCAGTCGCTCACGAGATAAAACGAGTACGCGGTCGCCACTGAGGCAAACAGCATCGCCAGCGACGCGCCCACGACCGCGCCCGCGCGAATGTTCTTGGCGCGACACAGCGCCCCAGCGCCCGCCGAGAGCAGCGCCATCCCGACCAACACGACGACGTGCCCGATCTCGCCGAAGATGTCCCAGGACTTGAGCACGAGCTGCACCGCGCCGATCGCAGCGATCAGCCCTCCGACGCCCATCAACAGCGCGAGGAGCGGAGACGAGCTCGCCGTGGGAGAAACCTGGCTCGACGGCATCGACGGCATCGAGGCGACGGCTGCCCCAGGCGAGCGCATCGCGAGCGCAGCCCTCGTGAGGACAGAGGCGAACGTCGCGGCGTCGGGTCGCGCTGCGGCAACTTGATTGAGCGCAGCAAAGACGCAGCGAGACAGCTCTCCCAGGGGAGGATTGTACAAGTCCAGGTTGACCTGGCCGAGGGGCGGGTACTTCCAGATCGTCACGAACACCAGGGCCGCGAGGCTGTAGACGTCCGACGCGCGCGTGCACTCGGCGCCGACCACGACTTCGGGCGCTGCAAAGGCGACCGCGTCTGCGCGGGACGCGCCGAGCTTCAATCTCGCGTGCAACAGCGCGCCGGGCCGCGCACCGCCGGGTGAAGCAACGAGCGCGATCGAGCCGTCCGCCGCGCAATACAGGACGTCCGGGCGCAAGTCTCCGTGCGTCACGTCACGCGCGTGCATCGCGGCGAGCGAGCGTGCCACGCGCGCGAGTCCGTCGAGCGCGTCCGGAGGCGACAGCGGGTGCTCGAGCCAAGGGCGAGCGGCGGACAGGTCCCTGTCGTAGCTGACGCGGTTTTGTTCGACGCGATATCGCACCAGCACGACCCCGTCCCCCAGCGCAGGAGCGTCAGCGCTCGTAGCTTCGCCGGCCGCTTCTTCGAGTGCCCGCGCGAGCGTTGGGTCGATCGCCTCTTCGCAGCCGGGCGCTGCGCGAGCGAGCACACCACCAAACGGGCCGTTCATCCCGGTACCATAGCCCTCCGCGGCCCCGGCGGAGATCGCATTGCGCATCCGTCTTTCGGCCGATGGGCGCCGCGAGAAGGTCCGTTACGCTGTCGACATGTGGCGCGCGTTGCGAGAACACCTGCGAGAGCCCGGCCCCGCGCGACCGACGCGCGTGTCCAGGCTCGACCTCGGGCTCTCGATCATCGCTGCGACGATCGCGCTCGTTGAGATCGCGCTGCGCGACGCCGTCCGCTTCTCGGCGCTCTCGGCGATGATCGGGCTCACGATCGCGGCCGCCCTCGCCGTTCGACGGACCCGACCGCTCTCGGCGATCGTCACCGCGTTCGCGGTCGTCAACGGTGTGAGCGTCACGCTCGCCGCGCTCGGACGGCAGGAAATCGTCCTGTACTCCAGCGCGCTCGTGCTCGTGCTGCCGTTCGCGCTGTTGAAGCATGGCTCGGGGCGCGAGGTCGCATTGGGACTTTCGACTCTGCTCGCGACCTACGGGATCTCTGCGGCGCTCGGCGAGCTGCACAGCGCCGAAGAGGCAGTGGGCTCGCTCGTGGTGCTGTTCTTTCCAGCCGCGCTGGGGGCGGCCCTGCGATTTCGCGCGCGAGCGCACCGAGTCGAGCTCGAGCGCGCGCAGCTTCGCGAGCGGCAGATGCTCGCGCGGGAGCTGCACGACACGGTCGCGCACCACGTGGCGGCGATCGTGATTCAGTCGCAAGCGGCGCAGGCGGTGCTGACTTCGCGACCCGCCGCGGCGCATGCAGCGCTCGGCGCGATTCAACAAGAGGCCGCCCGCGCCATGCTGGAGCTGCGCTCGCTCGTGGGCGCGCTGAGAGACGACGGGCCCGCCGCGCTCGCGCCGCAAGGGACAGCGTCGGCCATCGAAGCGCTCGTACGCGACGCCGGTGAGCTCGCGACCTTCGAGAAGTCCGGCGAGCTCGACGCGCTTTCGCCCGCCGTCGGACTCGCTCTACATCGCATCGCGAGAGAGTCTCTGCACAACGCGCGCACGCACGGGCGCAACGTGACGCGCATCTTTGTACGAATCACCCAACAAGGAGCCACCGTGCGGTTGATCGTTGAAAATGATGGAGATTCGCCGGCAGCTCCCTCCCGCGACGGGTTCGGACTGGTCGGAATGAGAGAGCGCGCGACGCTCCTCGGCGGAACCCTCGAAGCCGGTCCCCTCCCCTCGGGAGGCTGGCGCGTGGAGGCCGTCCTTCCGCTGCAAGGAGCGGGCGCGTGAGCCTGCGCGTGGTCATCGCTGACGATCAAGAGCTCGTCCGCGCGGGCTTGCGCATGATCCTCGAGGCCGAGTCCGACATCGAGGTGGTCGGCGAAGCGGCCAACGGTCGACGCGCTGTCGAGCTCGCGCGAGCGCTGCGACCCGACGTGTGCCTGCTCGACGTGCGCATGCCTGTGTGCGACGGAATCGAGGCGACCCGACAGCTCGCAGGCCCTGGCGTCGCCGAGCCCATCGCCGTGGTGGTCATCACGACCTTCGACCTCGACGAGTACGTCCATGGCGCGATCAAGGCCGGGGCTCGGGGCTTCTTGCTAAAGGACGCGGGCCCGGCGCTGCTCGCGGCTTCCATCCGCGCCGCCGCGAGCGGCGAGGCGCTCATCGCGCCGGCGATCACCGCGCGTTGGCTCGCGCGCTTCGCCGCCCTCAGCGCGCCGCGCGCCCCGAGCGAGCCGCTCACCGAGCGCGAGGACGAGGTGCTCCTCGCTGTGGCACGCGGGCTCACCAACCAAGAAATCGCTCGTGAGCTGTTCATCAGCCTGAGCACGGTCAAGACGCACATCGCGAGCCTCATGAACAAACTCGAAGCGCGCAATCGCGTGGAGCTCGCGCTCTGGGCGTACGAGGCCCAGCGCATCGCGCGCTGAGCGGTCGTTTTGCGCCTCGTACTTTCGGCCATCGAGAAGCGATCCTCTGGCCGATGTCGTCGGGCAGGCACCGACGCCATCTTCGGAACATGACAATCGATCTGTCGCCCCGAACTGCGGAGACGAGGCGCCGTTCGGACTGGGCCGTTCCGCTGGGGTTGATCGCGCTCGGCGTGATTCCGGCGTTGGGAGGGGCGGCGCGGCTCGCGAGCTTCGCGACCGACCGCGCCGCGCTCTCGGACTCCCCGCGATTCGCGGCCCATCCGAGCGTGCTCGTGGCGCACATCGTCTCGGCGCTGACGTTCTCTCTGCTCGGCGCGCTGCAATTCTCTCGCGGGCTGCGTCGTCGAAACCCGTCGCTTCACATCGCTGCAGGACGAATCGTCGCGCCCGCAGGAATGATCGCAGGGCTCTTTGGGATTGCGGCGATGGTCGCATACGCCCCCTCCCCCACCGCCGGCCCGACGATGCACGCGATGCGCTTGATCGCGGGCGTCGCGATGATCGTGTTTCTCGCGCTGGGTCTCGACGCGCTTCGACGGCGGGCGTTCGTCGAGCACGGCGCGTGGATGACCCGCGCCTATGCGCTCGCGAGTGCGTCTGGAACTCAGGCGCTCGTGCTTCTCCCGATCACGCTCGTGTTTCGCGCGGACACCGAAGCGTCCTTCACGAGCGGTATGGCGCTCGGGTGGTTGATCAACGTCGCGATCGCGGAGTGGCTGGTGCGCCGCCCATCGAGCGCACCCGAGCGCGGCGAGCCCTAGCGCTCAGCAGGGAACCGGATTTGGGCGCGACAGCCCTGGTATTCGTGAGGGAACAACGCGTACGCTCGCTCGCCTGACGGCCAGAGGTCGAGCCCTCATCGTC
>LNEO01000132.1 GCA_001465015.1 Deltaproteobacteria bacterium Ga0077539
CGGGAGGGGCAGCGCTGCCGCGCGCGCTGCGCACAATCGTCGATCACACCCGCGCCACACGCGCCATTGAACGAAACACTCACGATTCGAACCATCGCTCGATCCCCGCGACGCCCCTCCGATCAGACACGGGCAGCTCGCGTCGACTCCGCCGAGAACTCGCTCCCCCCGCGCGCAATGGCGGTACACTCTCGACGAGCTCGCAAAGATGCCTTCACACCCGCGATCGACCTTCTTGCTCCTCGCCCTCGCCGCCTGCGGTCCTGGTTCGCCCAACAACCCGGGCACCGGGACGCAGACGCTTCAGATCGACGGCAACGTCTCTGCCTCCGAACGACAATCCAACGCGGCGACCGCCGAGCAATTCTCGACCGACTTCGACGTGCGCGTCACCAAGGGAGGCGTCCCAGTGGCCGACGCCACGGTCGTCGTGCGATCGAGCTGCGGCGAGGTCACCCTGACGTTCGACGCGGGCACCAATCGCTACGCTGCAACGCAAGGAAGCTACTGCACCACCTACACGTTGGACGTCACCGCGGGCGCCGACCGCGTCTCGGGGGTCTCTGTCGTGGGGCCCGCGATTCACAGGATCACCGCTCCCATGGACCGACAGACGCTCGACCCGCGCCAGTCGCACCTCGTGACGTGGACCCCGTCTGGCGCGAGCTCGGCGCGCATGGAGACGCGGGACTACAGCACGACCGGAGCCGACACGGGATCGGCAGGAATTCCGATGGCGAGGCTGCGGTCCGAGCCGGGCACGGCGGCCAACGAGCGCGTGCGGGTCACTCGCTCGAGCCGCGTGGTTCCTGCGGGCGCGACGGGAGACTCGAGCTTCACGGTGAGCGTCCGCAACGCGGTCGAAGTGTTCTCCGCGACGAATTGACGGGACTCAGCTCACGCGCAGGACGACGCTCCCGCGCTTTCGACCGCTGTCGACGACGGCGTGCGCCTCGGCGATGCGCTCGAGCGCAAACTCCTGGTCGATCACCGCGCGGATGCGCCCTTCGCGCGCGAGCTCGGCGAGGGTCTCGACGTACTCGCGGCGCTCTTCGACGGGGCCCGCGATCACGCGGTGCTTGCTCGTCCAAGAGAACCACGGCGCCGTGACGATGTCTCGCAGCGTCGCGAGCACGAGCAACAGTCTGCCTCGGTCTCGCAGCGCGCGCTTGCTACGGCGGTAGGGAGTGTTGCCGACAGTGTCCATCACGACGTCCCATTGCTCGCGTCCGTCTGCAAAATCCCTTGCGTTGTAGTCGATCACTTGATCCGCGCCCAGGCTCTCGACGAGCTCGAAGTTGCGCGCGCTGCACACCGCCGTGACGTGCGCGCCGAGGTGTTTGGCGAGCTGGATGGCGGCGACGCCGACTGCTCCCGAGGCTCCGTTGACGAGCACTCGCTCTCCGCGCGCGAGGCGGGCGCGGCGGAAGAAATCGAGGACGGTCGTCCCGCCAAAGGTGAGCGCTGCAGACTGCTCGAAGCTGAGCCCCGCGGGCTTTCTCGCGATGCATCCCTTGCTCGAAATGACGCAGAGCTCGGCGTGCGCGCCCATGCCCATCCCGCTCATGCCGAACACCTCGTCGCCGGGGCGAAAATCGACGACGGTCTTTCCAACCGCTTCGACGACGCCCGCGACGTCGACGCCCAGGACGGGCTGCCTGGGCTTTGTCCAGCCGAACACGAGCCTCGCGATCACCTCGAACCCACCAGGAAAATTCGCGGCGCGCACCCGCGCGTCGCCCGAAGAGACCGTCGAGGCACGAACGCGGACGAGGATCTCGTCATCCTTGGGCGCGGGAGCGGACACGTCTCGAAGGGCGAGGACCGACGGAGCCCCGTAGCCGCTCATCACTGCTGCTTTCATCATCGCGACGCAACAGTGGTTCGCCGCCGCGCCGCGGTCGACGCGCGATTGTGAACACCTCGTGTGCATCGCTGCACAGTCGCCGCCAACGTCGCGGTGCAAGACCGTCTTGGCCACGATCTGTCTCATGACTCTCCATCACACCGACGAGGGCGCGGGCGCATTCGAGCGCAGCCGAGACCGCTCGAAGCTCCGCTCCTCGGTTTCGCCCGACGGACGATCCTCCTTCTCGTCGCCCGCCAGTCAACTATGCGAGGATCAGGGTCGCGAATTCGATGCACACACAGCGCTTGCAGAAGACTTTGACCATCGTCGCGTCGCTGGGGTTGCTCCACTGCACCGCCCCCATGCCCGGAGACGACGGCGGCCCAGACGTCCTGTCGCGGGCCGACGTCAGCACGGATCGCGTGGGAATCGACGTCTCGATCGCCGACGGTGGGACCTGTGTGGACACAGACAACGACGGACACCCCGCGGTTGAGTGCGGCGGCGACGACTGCAACGACAGCAATCCGCGCATCAACCCGAGCGCCCGCGAGGTGTGCGACGGGATGGGCACCGACGAAGACTGCAACCCGTGTACGGTCGCGGAGGTCACGCCGACCAACCGCGGCGGCGACGGTGACGCCGACGAAGACGGATTTCTCTCGAATCAGTGCTTCAACCGCCTCGCCGCAGGAGCGACCCCGCCCGTCTGTAGCGCCCCCCCGTTGACCGACGGCGGAATGAGCTTGCCGCGCGTCCGCGTGGGCGACAGCGAAGTGCGAGGGACCGACTGCGCAGACAGCGCCGCGAACGGCGGAACCCGCTTTCCCGGCGCTACGGAGCAGTGCAACAACCTCGATGACGACTGCAACGGCAACGTCGACGAGACGCCGGGCCTGCGCAGCACGTACTACCGTGATCGCGATGGAGATGGCTTCGGTGATCGCAACGCGATGGGTCCAGACATTGCCCTCGCGTGCTCGCCGCCGACCGGGTACGTCTCGCTCAACACCGACTGCAACGACGGCAACGCCATGATCAACCCCGGGGCGCGCGAGGTGTGCGACCCCATGGGCAACGTCGACGAAAACTGCAACGGCACCGCCGAGGAGGGCTGCGGTTGTCCGAGCGTCGGAACCTCGCGCCCCTGCTGCTCGGGCCGCGGAACCGAGACGTGCACGATGTCGGGACCGGGTTCGATCTGGGGCGCGTGCACGGCGACGGTGTCGCCCGAGGTCTGTGACGGCATCGACAACAACTGCGACGGCAGCACCGACGAAGCCCTCACGATCCTCTGCTACCCGGACAACGACGACGATGGCTTCGCGGTGATGGGCGCCGTATCGACTCCGGTGTGCCCCGACGCGAGTCCCGCTCGCGTCGCGCGCGGTCGCTGCCCTGTTCGCTTCACCCGACTGGCGCCGATGACCGCGGCGACGAGCGACTGCGACGACGGAGCGCCCGCGAGGTTTCCTGGCAACAGCGAGGCGTGCAATGGC